>JAWLHD010000493.1:0-3580 GCA_041690555.1 Anaerohalosphaeraceae bacterium | reverse complement strand
CAAACCGCCACCATTTGCACGTCGGCATTGGCCATCAAGCCCATCATGTTGTTCGTGCCCATACCGCCGACGCCGATGCACCCCATCACAATCCGCTCACTCGGTGCAGAAGCACCAAATACGGAACACGGCACTAGACAAGGTATTGCCAAAGAACCAGCCGAGGCGCTGACGAACGTCCGGCGTGTCAATCCGTTTCTTTTCTTTGGAGTAGATTCCATCGCGTTCTCCATACTCAGGTTTAAATTCGCAGCCGACCCTCAGAATCCAGGTTGACAAAGTGGATCAAAAGGATTGCCGCATGCAAGCCACGACTCAGCCCAGATCATCAAGTCTTCCAGTCCAAGCCCGTCTTCGCCCCAGCCCGTTGCGACATATGCAAAATCGTTGAAGTCAACGTAACAACTCCCGTCGAAGTCCCCTGCCACTGGTCCCTGGCATTGGTAGATGCAGAATAATGCGTCCGTCGTGTCGCTCAGCCATAAGGCGTCAGCACGCATGATCCTTATACGGCTTTCGCATGAATCCAACGCCGGGACCACCCACTCATACGAACAACCGCCCGATACGGGCGCCTCAGTTATCACAAACCAGGTCACACCATCGTCAACTGAGTAATCGAGCAGGTAACTGCCCTCGCAGCCGCCCGCCCCTTGCGGATCCGTCCACGTGATCGTGTACACCGAACCAGCCTGCAGAAAAGGCCGGGCCACCTCATCCAGGACAGGGGCATCGCCCACAAGCACACCGTCAATAATCAGGCTCGCTTCGTAAATACTCGCCGCAGGACGCAACAACGTAACACCGCCGACTACAACCAGGTTCGTCTTGACATGCCAGATGAGCTCCGCCTGACCATCCATAAGGATACTCCAGTCAGGTTCGCCGGCACAATCGAAAGACTGTTCAACAAAAAAACCGTCGTTGTAAGGGCCGACCTCCGTCATGCAGCCGCCCATCGCCGGATGTTCAACTGTAAACTCAATAATGCCCGGAATATGATAGTACGGCCAGACCGGCCTCTCGATGCCGTCGCCGCACCCCAACCCCGGACTAATACTACCCCAGCAGCGGAGCTGAATGGAATGAATCTCACTGAAAGCTGACCCCAGGTCCAATGAGACTACTCCCGGCTCCGGCAGCCTCCCAACAGGTCCGACCAACTCCGGCAGAGGCCATACCACCACCTCAGCCTGCAAGAAATGGCCCCCCCACAACAGCGACACCAACAAAGCAGAGCAGACTTCTCTTTTCATATGTACCACCTTTCTCCGATTCCCGATCAGCCTAAGCGGCAAAATGAGCGTCAACCTCCGTGTGCTTCTGCGCACACGGTTACCGCACCGCCGCAGGAATAGTGTAATCCGGTGGCCTCCAAATGTCAACATGAATCCCCGGACCTCGTGTATCTGGTTCCGTTCCACCTCACCATCAACTCGCGTGTAACCGCATACAGCACAAGCCATGGAATTGCATAGAAAAGCCCATAAGCCCAGCCAAAGATCAAGGCAAAAACGCGAGCCGCCCCATCGGCCTGCAGGCGGTCAAGCAACTCGGCCGGCGGATTGCCCTCGTACCCGTTAACCACGTCGCTCAGGTGCTCGAAGTAGAAATACACCATCGCATTCACGGAAAACCAGGACACCACGCAAAGGATGAAAAGAACTAACCGCCAACGCACGGCCCTGAACCGAAAGAACCGCAGCCACAGAAGAATCGGCAGCCCCGCCCAGAAGACCGCCAGCGACACGATGTACAAAACATGATTCACAATGCCTACCGTAGCACGGCAAACCTGTATGGTCAACGTGATTCGATCCGGTAGAGGCGGCTCTTCGTTCTCACGAAGATGGCCTTGCCCGAAACCGCCGGTGACGCCATGCATCCCTCGTCGAGCCTGTTGGCGGCAAGGTGTTCGTACGTGCGCCCAGGTTGGAACACCGTCGCATTGCCGTCCTGATCGAAGATGTACACCCGCCCATCCGCATACACCGGCGAAGCCGTCTGCTTGCCCTTGAGCCGCTCCTTCCAGATCACCTCCCCCGTCGCCGCATCGAAGCATACTAACATCCCCACGTCGCTTATTGTGAACAGCAGGTCCCCCACCAGCAGCGGCGACGGAGTCTGCGGCAGCGTCTGCTTCGCCGTCCAACGAATATGCGTATCGGTCAAGTCGCCCTCGCACTGTGCGTCGACGGCAACCGCATATAACTCCGTCCGCCCGAAGCCCGTAAGGATGTACACAAGACTCTTCCCGTACACGGGGCAGGCCGCATTCGAGAATCCCGGATAGCGCACCTTCCAAAGCTCCCGCCCGTCCCGCGGGTCATAGCCATAAGCCGACCGCGCCCCGATGCTGATCATTTGCGTCTCGCCGTCGACGTCAACTATCAGCGGCGTCGAATACGCCTTCCGCAGATCACCGTTGTCAAACGGCTTGCCGTCCTCACCCAGATCGTTCCATTCCGTCGTGCGATCTGTCTTCCACACAGTTCTGCCCGTATCCTTGTCCAGCGCAACCAAATACTGCACGTCCACCCCGTCCATCGTAACTATCAGGAACTTCTCAAACAGGATAACCGAAGACCCCGGCCCACGGTAATGACGGCACGGCAAATCGGTCCGCTCCCACAGCACCTCAAAAGTCCGCGTATCCAGACATGCCGTGCCGTAGCTGCCGAAATGCACGTAAGCCCGCCCTTTCTCAATCGTCGGTGAAGGCGATGCATAACCATTAACGTTATTGCCCAACGGCTCAGGATCGTCGCAATGGAATAGTCGCCTGTTCAGCAGGACCTCGCCCGAGTCTGCATGGATACAGATTACGAAATAATCTCGTCCGTCCAACGTCGCCGTCGTAAGCCACACCTGCCCATCCATCACAACCGGTGTTGACCACCCCCGGTGCGGGATCGTAATCTTCCAGCGAATGTTCTCCGCCTCACTCCAATGCAGCGGCAATCCCGCCGGCTTCTCCTCTGTGGAGGCGGCATGCCCAGTGCCGAACGGCCCGCGAAACTGCGGCCAATCAGCGTACGCCGATGCAGCCGCAACACACGCAATGAGGCATACACTACGCAACCATGTTCCCATCACACCACCGCGCTTTTCCAACATTCGATTTTGAACGTCGAGTTGAGATTCTCGAATTCTGTTCTGACTTCACTTCCGTGGCGGAACATGCAAACTGATCCCAAAAGCATCCTCCCACGCCTCTTTCAGCACCTCCGATACGGTCGGATGCGGAAAACATATTTCCGTAATCTTCTCCCGGCTTCCGATCATCGCCCGCGCCGCCGCAAGCATCTCCGTAGCAGTCGCCCCCGCCATCGTAACACCCACGATCTCGTCGTTAGCCGTATTGCGAATCACCCGTACCTCGCCGACACCCTCGTTATGCGCTACGCTCCGACCGTTGGTACGGAAGTTCGCCTTGCCAACGTATGTCTCTATTCCCATCTCGGCGCACTTCTTCTCGCTCCGCCCAACCGATGCCACCTCCGGAAACGTATACACCGCCCGCGGCACCATATGATACGGCCCGATCTTTTCGTCGGCGCCGCAGGCATTGGCAGCCGCT
>JAWLHD010000492.1:0-3608 GCA_041690555.1 Anaerohalosphaeraceae bacterium | reverse complement strand
GACAAGGGCTACCTCTCGCCCTACTTCATGACCAACCCCGAAACGCTCGAAGCAGAACTCGAAGACGCATACATCCTGCTGCACGAAAAGAAAATCTCCAATCTTCGTGAAATGGTGCCCCTCCTCGAAAAGATCGCGCAGGTCGGCGCCGCACTGCTCGTCGTCGCCGAAGACGTCGAAGGCGAAGCGCTCACCGCGCTGGTCATCAACCGCCTCCAGGGAGTCCTGAAGGTCTGTGCCGTCAAGGCCCCCGGATTCGGCGACCGACGAAAGGCAATGCTCCAGGACATCGCCATCCTCACCGGAGGCCAGGTCATTACCGAAGACCTCGGCATCAAGCTCGAAAGCATCGAGCTCTCGCAGTTGGGACGGGCAAGAAGGGTCTCCGTCGGCAAGGACACAACCACTGTCGTCGAAGGCGAAGGCAAGAAGAAGGACATAAAGGCCCGCTGCGACCAGATCCGCAACCAGATCGAAAAGACCACCAGCGACTACGACCGCGAGAAGCTGCAGGAGCGACTCGCAAAGCTCACCGGAGGCGTCGCCGTCATTCATGCGGGAGCCGCCACCGAGGCCGAAATGAAGGAACGAAAGGACCTCCTCGAAGACGCCCTGCACGCCACCAAGGCCGCCGCCCAGGAAGGCGTCGTCATTGGCGGAGGTGTCGTCTTCCTCAGAGCCATTGCCGAGGTCGAAAAAGCCCGGGCAAAGGCCAAAGGCGACGAGAAGGTAGGCTACGACATCATCATCAACGCCCTCAAGGCCCCCACCAAACAGATCGTCGACAACGGCGGAGGCCAGGGCGACGTAGTCGTGGCCCAACTGCTGGAAAAGTCCGGAAACATCGGCTTCGACGCCAGCACAAACGAGTTCGTCGACATGTTCAAGGCCGGCATAATAGACCCCGCAAAGGTCGCCCGCACCGCACTGCAGAACGCCGCGTCCGTCGCCGGACTCTTGCTCACAACAAACGTCGTCATAACCGATTTAAAGGATGACGACAGGGAAAACGCCGAAGTAGGTGCTGTCATATAGTGATTAACCGCGATGTCGAGTCCCGGACAGGTCCAAAGCCGACCTCGCGGGACTCGGCATCTTTTTTTGTGCAGACAATTGCATCGCGCCCAGCCCTAACGCAGCCCGGAAGCACCAGGGCCGCACGCTGATATGGCGACGATGCCGCGATAGCGCTACAGTGAAGGATTCGCCATGGCCAAACGCGACTACTACGAAGTATTAGGCGCAGCAAAGAGTGCATCGCCCGAGGAGATAAAACGCGCCTACAGGCGAATGGCGATGAAGTACCATCCCGACAAGAACCCCGGCGACAAGGAAGCCGAAGCGAAATTCAAGGAATGCGCAGAGGCCTACGAAGTCCTCTCCGACCCCGAAAAGCGAAAACGCTACGACCAGTTCGGCCACGAAGGACTCCGCGGAGTAGGAATGCACGACTACTCCCGCATGAACGTCCAGGATATCGGCGACATATTCGGAGATATGTTCGGTGACATCTTCGGCGATATCTTCGGCCAGAGAAGACGCCGCGGCACAAACGCCCAGGCCCCATCCCGAGGATACGACCTCGAAACCGCCGTCGAACTCACACTCGAAGAAATCGCACGCGGCGCCGAAAAGACCATCGAATTCACACGACAGGACACCTGCTCCGCCTGCAATGGCGCAGGCTCCGAAAAAGGCAAGGCCCCCGCCCCGTGCCCAACCTGCCGCGGAGCCGGACAGGTCCAGCGAGCAGGCCTCGGCGGATTCTTCCAGATGGTATCAACCTGCCCGCAGTGCCGAGGTGAAGGACGAATCATCACAAACCCCTGCAAAAAGTGCCGCGGCACAGGCCAGATCCCCAAAAAACGCACCGTTAACATTAAAATACCCCCCGGAGTCCACGAAGGACAGGGTATACGCGTCTCCGGCGAAGGCGAGCCGGGACGACACGGCGGACCCAGGGGCGACCTCTACTGCTACGTCAGAGTAAAGGCCCACCCGTTCCTGATGAGAGACGGCAACGACCTTATATGCACCGTGCCCATCAGCTTCACACAGGCCGCCCTGGGAGCGATGATTGACGTCCCCGCCCTCGAAGGCAA
This sequence comes from Anaerohalosphaeraceae bacterium, assembly GCA_041690555.1. GTDB lineage: Bacteria > Planctomycetota > Phycisphaerae > Sedimentisphaerales > Anaerohalosphaeraceae > JACZKQ01. The sequence continues at coordinate 1,506 of JAWLHD010000492.1, read as the reverse complement.
AAGACAACTCAAGGTCGCACCCGGAACACAGCACGGAAGCGTCTTTCGAATCCGCGGCGAAGGCCTCCCAGACCTCAGATCACAGACAAAAGGTGACGAGCTGGTACGCATTGCCGTCGAGATACCCCGACGCCTCACACCGGAGCAGGAAAAGCTCCTCAGAGCTTTCGCCGACACCGAAGACATCGGCGTTATGCCCGAAAGCAAAGGATTCTTCGATAAACTAAAGAAGCATTTTGGTGCCTGATCATGACTGCCAAAGACAAAAAAGACAAATCCGATTTCGGCAAATTCGACAAAAAGGCCTCCGATGCCGCCGAAAGGCGCATCGCCGAACTTGAAGAACAGGTCAAAACCCTCAGCGAAGAGCGGCAGGACTATCTGGAGAAACTCCAGAGAGTCAGCGCCGACTACATCAACTACCAGAACCGCGCCCCAAAACAGATAGCCGACAATGTCGCCTACGAGAAGAAGGCCCTCATCCGCGCGATCCTCCCAACACTCGACAACCTCGCCCACGCCGTCAACAGCGCCGCCGAACACCGCGCCGACGAAAGCGTCGTAAAGGGAATACAACTCGTACTCGACCACATGATCGACGTCCTCCGCAGCCTCGGAGTCGCGCGCATCGCAGCACGGGGAACCGATTTCGACCCCAGCCTCCACGAAGCCGTAATGCAGCGAACTGAAGAAGACCAGCCCGACAACGTCGTACTCGAAGAGTTCCAAAGCGGATACACACTCAACAACCAGGTCATCCGGCCTGCAAAAGTCATAGTCAACAAAAACCCCCAGCCCCAACCCAAAGAACCGCCCCAGGAAGAACCTGACTCACAAGAGGAAGACCCGGAACCACCTCAGTAAGCTCCCGCGCGACAGTGCAGGCATGTTGCGTTTTGCATCCCGAAAGGCCTTGGAATTTATTCTAAGGCTTTGACTGGGTTCACTCCAGGCAGGCTTCAAATGGGAAACGCCCGCACGCCAGCCACCCTGCCGCCAGCTCAAGCAAATCACCCATATCCACCACCCCGTCGCCGTTGAGGTCCGCACTCAGTTGTCCCGTCAGCCCCCACTCGCTGCCAATCTGCACCAACTCGAACATATCCACCCGGCCGTCCGAATTCATATCCGCCACTGGGTACTCCAGGCACTCAAAGCTCAACGTTACCGCTGAGCGAGCCTCGCTCCAAGCCGTCTGGTTATACTGATCGCTGCAGTCCCGAGCCTTGACCTTATACTCGTAGAGAGTATTCCGAGCCAGCCCCGTATCGGTCCATTCGGGCTCGTTGACCCAGCCCGAATCGTGAGCTGAATCCGTCAGGTTCGCAAAATAATACTGCACGCCGTTTTCGTCGGTTGCGGTGGAGGCCGTCATGGTGATTTCTGAGATGCCCGTCGCCGCCGGCGCCACCGCCCACGTCATCGGATTGGGCTGCGGGGGATTAGTGTCCGGCACGCCTACGGCCGCACCGTCAAACTGAATCTCCGCGAAGCCGGAGTTGGAAG
>JAWLHD010000491.1:0-3616 GCA_041690555.1 Anaerohalosphaeraceae bacterium | reverse complement strand
CTCGCCAGCAACTGCAGTATTATCTGATGGTCGGTCTGCTGGAGGCGACGCAGGTAAGCGACAGCGGGCGGCGGCTGTTTGACGACAAGGCGGTCGAGCGGATCAAACTGATCAAAAGACTCAACCAGAGCGGCTATCCGCTTCGCGCGATTCGGGATTTGTTTCTCGAGCGCAACTCCGACTCGAAAGGGCCTGGATAATGGTCGACTACAACACCCGGCAGAAGCGACGCAACATGATCGTAGGCGGCTTCGTTCTGATCGCGTTTGCGTGCTTTGTGTGGCTGGTGTTCATCTTCGGGGAACTTCCCGTAGCGGTGAGCCGGTTTCGTTCGTTCACGGTTCTGGTGCAGTTTCCCAGCGCGCCGGGCGTTCAGGAGAATACGCCGGTGAAGTACCTGGGATACCAGGTGGGGCGGGTGATCGCCGTTAGTCCGCCTTTTTTGCATACGGAGCCGGAGACGGGCAGGCGGTATCATCAGATACTCGTGACTATGGCGATCGATCGGAAGTTTACGACTATTCCAGTGAACGTCGACGTGCTGCTGATGCGGCGGGGACTGGGCAGTGCGTATATCGAACTGGAGTTCGATCCTGACAGGCCGATCGAGGGGTGGCTGCGCGATGAGGTTGTCGTGCAGGGCAAGATGGGCACGACAAGTGAGTTCTTCCCGAAGGAGGTTCAAACCAAGATCGAGGACCTGGTCGAGGCGGTGGCGACACTGGCAGGCAGTGCAAACGCGATCGTCGGAGACGCGGACAATCGGGAGAACATCAAACTGGCAATCGCGCACGTGAAGACCGCGACTGAGGAGGCGACGGAGACTTTGCGCACATTCAAGGCACTCGGGCAGACCGGCAGCGCACGACTTGACGAGACCGCCGGCAGGGCGAACGAGACCCTTGATTCCTTCAAGCGGTTTGCCGACACCGGTATGGCGCGCCTGGATGACGTGGCGGAGCAACTGACGGCGACTATCGCGGGCATAAGGCTCATAACGGCGAAGATCAACGAGGGGGAAGGTTCGGCGGGCAAGTTCATCAACGACGGTCGGCTCTATGAGAATCTGCTGGACAGCAGCCAGGAGCTCGGACTTGCGCTGGAACAACTCAAGCAGCTTGTCGCCGAGACTCGCGAACGCGGCGTCAGGATCAATTTGTGGTGAGCATCGGCATACAAAACCACGGTTAATCCTGGCTTGACCGGCACTCTTCTAACACTTCTATGAGCGGCAAAGCAAGAATATCAGCGGTGCGGCAGGACAGGCATTTGCCGGCTGCTGAATCCGAAGCGTCGGTCTTTCGTGAGGATCGTGCAGCCGGTTTCGGTTACGAGGACATCGTCTTCGATTCGCACGCCTAATCTGCCGGGGATGTAAACGCCGGGCTCGACTGTTACCACGTCGCCTTCATTGAGCGTTCCTTTGGCGGCTTTGGACATGAAGGGGGTTTCATGGACTTGCAGGCCGAGGCCATGCCCCGTGCCGTGGCCGTAGACGGGCAGGTCGTGCTGCTGGAGCACTGTTCGGGCGGCGGCATCCACGTCGCGCAGCCGGGCGCCCGCACGCACCTTGCCGATGGCGGCCTGCTGAGCGGCGAAGACGGCATACCAGGCGCGCTCGTAGAGTCGCGACGGACGCCCGAAGACGAAGCAGCGCGTCGCGTCGCTGCAATAACCGTCGACGCGAGCGCCGAAATCGATGAGGATCGTGTCGTTTTGGCGGAGTCGGCGAGGACCCGGCTGATGGTGAGCTCGGGAGGCGTTGGCGCCGAACGCCATAATGGTGTCAAAGCTGGGTCCGGCGCCGAGCTTGCGCATTTCGAACTCGAGGATACCGGCGGCATGTCGCTCCGTTATGCCGGCGTGCAACTGGGGTATGGTCGCATCAAGCGACTGCCACGCGAGCGATGCCGCTCTGGCGATGGCGCGGACCTCGGCGTCGTCCTTGCAGCGGCGGGCGTCCTCGACCAACTGCGTTACAGGCAGGAGCCTTGCACGGGTGCGCTTATTCAGATGTCGGAATATCGACAGCGGGCAACTGTCCTCGACGGCGACGGTTTCCACCGATGGGTTTCGGTCAATGATCCGCGCGACGGCATCGGTTATCGGGCCCCGGCGTTCGAGGATGCGGCAATTTGCGCATTCGCCGGCGGCCTGTTCGGTGTAGCGGCTGTCGGTGATGAGCCACATACGGCGGCCGATTATGACGACCCAGCTATCGTGTCCCATGAAGCCGGTCAGCCATGTTACATTCTCGGCGGCCATGATCACCATCGCATCTGCGTCCCCTGCATGCATCCGCCGGCGCACCGCTGCCAGCCGCCTTGCCGCCGTTTGCTCATCCATCGTGGCTCCTTTGCATAAAGTCCAAAGCAGTCTTGTAATTGTGTGCCGTGAACTTCATCAATAGTCTTATTATCGGCAAAAATAAAGGAAATTCCTCGGTGCGTGTTTGCCCGCCGGGGCTTCGATTTGTATGTTTTGCTTAGTTGTTTAAGGCAAGAGCCAAAAACCTTTGCAGAACATGTCCACTCCTGTCCTTTACTTTGCACGGAAGTATGAGACGCGGCGGCAGCTCGGTGACGAGTCGGCCGCCGCGTTTTTTTTATGACTTGTGGGGACAGTCCACCGATATTAGAATACCCCGGCCGACTGAAAACCGTGGTATTCTGAAACGAGACAAATGCTCTTACCGATTCGCACAAGCATACAGCCTCGCCGCACGCCGTACACAAACTACGCCATTATTATCGCTAATATCATCTGTTTTCTTCTGACGTATTGGCCGCACCAGGTCATTGTGGAGGGGATCCGGGTGACCGAGCCGCTGAGGCCCTGGGCGCAGATGTTCATGCTTACACCGGTTCGCCCCTACCTCTGGCAGTTTGTGACGTACGCGTTTCTGCACGGCAGTCTGATGCACATATTCGGCAATATGTACTTCCTTTTCATATTCGGCAACAACGTCAACGACAAGCTGGGAAATATAGGCTACCTTTGCCTGTACCTTGCGGGGGCGGTTTTTGCCGGTATCGGGCACACTATCCTGCACATCAACCCGGTGTTAGGGGCAAGCGGCGCGGTGGCGGCGGTGACTGGGGCATATCTGGTCCTGTTTCCGCAGACGGTCATCACGGTCATCTACTGGTTCATCTTCATCGGGACGATCGATATCGCTGCGCTGTACTTCATCGCATTCAAGCTTATATTCTGGGACAATATAATCGAGCCTAATTTTTCCACGGACGCGGTGGCTTATGATGCGCATCTGGCGGGGTATGCGTGCGGAATTGCGGCAATGGTGCTGCTTCTTGCGCTTGGGCTGATCAAGACCAACTATACGGATTTGTGGTCGATGATCAAGCAGTGGAACCGGCGGCGTCGCTTTCGTGATACGGTGGCGGGAGGCTATGACCCGTTCGGCGGCCGGTCTGGGCGCAAGCGCGTCTGGGTGAAGGATGTAAAGGCGACGGATGCGCCGCGGGTGCAGCACGATGAGATTGCGGACCTGCGGGCGGAGATAACGGGGCTGATCGGACGGCGGAACCTTGCCGAGGCGGCGGCGAAGTATTTGCGGCTTATGGAAAAGGATCCTGAACAGGTGCTGCCGCGGCAG
>JAWLHD010000490.1:0-3624 GCA_041690555.1 Anaerohalosphaeraceae bacterium | reverse complement strand
CATCGTCATACAGCATCTTGAGGGCGAGTTCGTCGACGGTGTCAAGGTCTTCAACATCAAATGCAATTCGAATGTACACGCTTCTGTTCTTGTTATACATGTCGTCGTGCACATCCGTGCCGATCCAGGGGCCGTAATCGTTGCTTGCGTCCCTTTCGTATCCGATACCGGTTACCGAGCCGACGCCGCTGTTCCAGGCGGAGTCGTCGAAGGGTTCGTCTGTTCCGGTCCACGTTGTGCCGTACAGATCACCGGTCGGGACCCATGTGGCGGCCGCAGCGCCGGCCTGAAGAATCAGGCTTGTCTGGTATTCGGCAGGGCGACTTGGGACGTGCCCGTGATGGTACATTATTTCGTTTATTACGATATCATTGTTGAATGCGAAGCTGTTGGCAGCGGCGGGAGTGGGAACATCGGGATACTGCCACCTGCCCAGGGCCTCCGGGAAACGTGCGCGATGGGAGTTCTTCACGATCGCTGCGTCCAGAACCGCGGCCTTGTGCGGCGCATACAGGACAAGCCGGTCTTCGTCGGCAGGCCGAAAGCCCAGGGTTTGGCTGTCGATAACCAGGTAATCCCCTGCGTCAAGAGAAGTCGACGGCAGAGAGTACTCTCCGATTGTTGTGCCCAAACATACTATCGCACAGCCGGCAAGGTCGATTGTTTTGTCGTCATGGTTGACGAGCTCGACCCAGAAGTCCGTGTCGGTCGCAGCGGTTATTTCATTGAACGCAAGCCTGAGCGGCTCAACGAGCGGACTTGAACGTTCAACGGCGATCACAGCGGCGGCGAAGAGCACGTCGTCGTCCTGATCGGATTGGTGGACTTCCACTGCCAGCACGTTATTACCGTATATCATGTTGGACGCAGGTACTGAGATGTAACCGCTGGCCTGCGGTTCTGCAATGTCGCTGAGCGCTCGGGTCAGATAATTCACTGAGCCACCGGGCATGTTGCAGCGATGGACTTCCTGTCCGTTCAGGTAGAATACCGCGCCGTCGTCCACGAGATAGCTGAGTTCAAGGGTAATCGACGACTGGATGTCGCCGTCGTAGGCGAATGTCTTTCTGAAATAATGTGTTACCGGTCCCCGGTTTACCTGTGTGTTGCCCATTACAGGTATGGCGGTGCCGGCGATGTTAATCCGAAGCCCCATAGGGTTGGGCGAAGTATCCCAGTTGCGAAACACGAAGTCAATCTGGTTAATGCCCGCAACAAAACCGCTGCTGATCGTGAACGGACCACTGAAGGCATTGTGGCCTACGGCGGCTATTCCGGTGCTCAGGCCGTTGATTCTGACGTCGAGAAGCTCATTATCCACGGCCACCGTCAAGCTAAGACTGGCGGTGTCCGCAAGCCAGCCGGTCAGGTCGAAAGTAGTGCTGAATGAGTAATTGCCTCCGGGCTGATTGTCGGTTCCCTGTGCCGAAAGGCCAATCCACATTGACGCGGCGTCGTTCGGCGCCCACGCGGGATGGTTCTGCATAACCGTCAAAGGCGCGCCACTGGAGGTAATGAAGTAATGGGGGTCCGTCTGGCCGGGGGCCAGGACGCCCCCGTTTGCTGCGCAGCCGGTGCTGTAGACGGTGGTTATGGGCGTCGGCGTGTCGCCGGTTACCTCCTGGCCGGAGTGAAAAGCCGCGGGTCCGACCTTCCATGAAGAGTCATTATAGCCCAGATAACGCCATAATGTACCATTGTTGCCGCCCGTGTCATCGAATCGCCAGGTATCGTTCAAACCGATAAGGTCGCGTCTGGCTGGCTTGATGTGATCGTCCGGGAAGTTGGCCTTGCCCGGGGTACCGCCGCTCTGAGGGCTCCAGGTCCAATTTGACGGCGATGCAGAAAAGGTATTCGGTTTCTTTTTGGCAAGTGTGGCGCCTGAGCCGTCCGGGGCGACCGGCCAATCGCCGGCGTCGGCGTAATCAATTGCGTCCATGAGGCGGTTGTCGTTATTGTACAAAGTCAGACGTTCGCCTGAATTGGAGAGCTTACCTGTAAACGGTCCAAAAACCTGATTCGGATTTGTCGATTGAGCGAGTACGGCGGGCAAATCGGTTACGACGATGTATCCGCGAGCCGGAACGACAGTCCCCTCCGGGAAAACATACTGCACACCATCTCGGAGCGACCATTTGGAGATGTCGATGTCTATGGCGAAGAGGTTATGCAGCTCGATCCATTCGGCGTCTTCATCCGAGGCCGGATGGTACATGATCTCGTTGAAGACGAGGGCGGTGTCGGCTGCCCTGACGGCCGCAAAAGGCAGTGCCGCCGCCATGAGGATGACAGCAGACGCCGTACAGCGAATGTCAATCATAGATGCTCCTCTGATTAAACCCCTATTATAGCAAATCAGGGCGTCTATTTCAAATGCGCATCATCTCAGGGGAGTTTAAAGACTGGAAAAGTTTTTTGTTCAAGGAGGGCACATTTGTTAGAATGAACGGTTGCAAGCGGCGGCTGATCATTCTATAATAGTTAATTGTGTCCTTTGCGGTCATAACAGGACTGAAACAGGCGACTACAGGAAGGTCGTGGTCGTTGGCAATGTGTCTGCGGCCATGTGTTGCAGGCGTGACCGGCCGTCAGGAGAAGGGTTTTGGAGTGTGAGGATTGTTGAGCAAGTCGAATTTCCGCTATTTCAACTACGCCAGTGTCTGCTTACGGGCCTTTAGAAAAGCTTCAGATTTAGTTATTGGAGGAATTGACATGAGTAATTGTCGAACAGTGATGTTGCTTCTTGTGGCGCAGATGGCGTTCATCTCGTCAGTTGGAGCTGCTCCTTTGGAAACCATTGTATATCAGGATGGTTTCACCGTCGATGGCGTCGAGCGACAATACGGCGAGATCCTGAACCTTACTACTATTGAGGGTTCACTTCTGAAATGGATTGCGCCGGGCAGCATGGTGTTTGCCGACATTAACGGCGAAGATGTTGTGTATGCCGCTTCGAGGAATGGTGCTTCGGCGGTCATAAACGCCGACCTTTCGCTCGTGGGAGGCGTGGTGAAGGTCGAGGCGGATGTGATGCCGCTGGGCAACAGGGCAGATGACACGACGCGGGGTGACTGGGTGGCAATCGGCTTCCAACCCGGGCAAGCATCGACAGGGCATGGCGGGGCCGGTTTGTGGATGCTGTTTCGGGGCAACGGCGGCTACCAGATCTTCCGGACGGGTACGCAGAACCTGTTGGCCGATGGGGCGATTGCCGGGTACGTGCAGGGTCAGGTTGCGAATATCAGCATTACCTATGATTCCGAGAGCAAGGTGGCGGTTTTTGCGGTCGACGATCAGGTTATTCATACTCGTGATCTTACGGACACGGATTTTGTGGATGCCGCGAAACGGCCGTTCATCATCACTTATGATGCTGCTCAGTGGTTCGACAATTTCACGGTTTCGATGGAGGGCGGAGTGCTGCCCGTTGTGATCGCTCAGCAGTATCCGGCCAACAACGCCGTGCAGGTCGCCGTGAACGCGGAACTTGCCTGGGCGCCGGTATTTCCGCTGGTGAATGATTTGACGTAAGCCTTCACAGGTTTTGCGGCAGTAGTGACGGTGGTGTTGATGTGGTGTAGTGTGCCTTGAGCGATTTTGTCAGAAAATGGAACATGTTTCGGC
>JAWLHD010000489.1:0-3631 GCA_041690555.1 Anaerohalosphaeraceae bacterium | reverse complement strand
GGCGGCAAGCATCCGCCGACGCGCAAGGACTGCTCGATGGGCTGGGAGGATCATCAGTTGCCCCCGGAACTGGTGGAGGAGGGATATCTTCCTGCGCCTGCCAAAGAGACTGGGATGTCGGCACGCATGGAGGACCGGTTCAAACCGAAGAATACCTACAAGTACTGGTCGGTTGGCGAATTGTACCAGAATAACCGCTACATGCCTTATGTGAGGGCGTCACTTCATGTTCCCCCCGGTTTTCCCGCTCAGGAGGGAGAGCCAACCGACGACATCCTCTATGACGATCCCGAAAAATCCCCGGTGACATGGGTGATTTACAGCCAGGGACCTAACTTCGACGAGTGGCACAGCCTTAAAGAACTCAACGGGCCGGTGCCGAAGAGGTCGTGGTACCGCAGCGACAGAAACAGCGGTCTCATTGTGCGGCTCAGGCTTCGGAATGGGCGGCATATCGGTTCTTTCGAGGGCAGGCAATGACTCGCTGTTTTGCATTAGTTGTGATAGGCCTCGGTGTCGTACTGAGTACTGCAGGGTGCCGCAAGCGCCAGGCGGCGCTGCAAGGGTCTGGAATAGCCGTTACAAACAGCTACCTTGAGTCGGCGGTCCGCGATCTTTGCGGAGAGGGGCAGGAGGTCTTCTGCATGGCGTCGCCGGGGATGTGTCCCGGACATTTTGACATGTCGCCGGATCAGTTGAGCCGACTGCTGAAATGCGTCGCTTTTTTGCGGTTTGACTTTCAGTCCGGTTTGGACGCCAGGTTGAACCGGCTGAAGATGCCCGTACTGGCCGTCAAGGGGCGCTCCGGGCTCTGCAAGCCGCAGACGTACTTGGATATCTGTGGTGAAGTGCTGCCGTTTGTCGAGACAGCCGCGTCGATGGAGGCATTGGCAATGCGCGAAAGACTAAAGGATCTGGCCAGGCAGCTTGAAGCACTGTCTGAAGAGATGAAGCAGGCTGTCCGAGAGGCGAAGCTTGATGATGCCAAGGTACTGGCATCGCGTCATCAGGCCGCTTTTATCGAATGGCTCGGCCTTGATGTCGCAGGTGTTTTTCAAAGCGCAGACGCCATGACACCCGCTGACCTTGATGCGTGTCTGCAGGCGGGACGCGAACACCAGGTGCGGCTGGTAATCGCAAACCTCCAGGAGGGTACCCAACTGCCGGAGAAGATTGCACGCAATCTTAATGCACGGCTCGTCGTTTTCAGCAACTTCCCTGATACGCAGACGTTCGAACGGCAAGCTTTTGAACAACTGGTACGCTCAAACGTCAAGAATCTTGTCGAGTGATTGCATCATGCCCAACTGCCTGGAACTTTCGGACGTGTGCGTAAAACGCGGCAGGCACATAATCCTCAGCATTGATCATGTCTCTGTGGGGCTGCAAGAATTCGTGGGACTCGTTGGCCCCAACGGCGCGGGCAAAACAACGTTCCTGAAACTGTGTTGCGGTCTCATCAGGCCTGCTCGCGGCACGGTTGTCTTTGAGAATCAGCGCATTTCGCAACTCGCCCGCTGGAACGTCGGCTGGCGGAGGCATATTGGCTACATTCCCCAGCAGACCGAGTACAATGCTCATCTGCCGTTTACGGTGCGGGAGATTGTGGTCATGGGTCGTGCGGCTCAGCGGTCTCTGGGCAGGCAGCTCGGCTCAAGTGATTATGAAAAGGCGGACTTCTGGCTGGATCAAATGGGGCTTTACGAACGTCGCACCCAGACGTTCCGCTCATTGTCGGGAGGTCAGCAGCAGAGGGCGCTTATTGCCCGGGCAATGGTCGGAGAGCCTCGAGTAGTTCTGATGGATGAGCCCGGCGCGGGGCTTGACGCGCCGGCAAAGCGGCAGCTTGCCGAAACTCTCGAGCGCCTGTTCAACGAAAACGACTTGACGGTGCTGATCGTGTCGCATGAACTTGCGGTGATTCCGCAGGCATGCCGGCGCCTGGTGCTTATGCACGAGGGGCGGGTGCTGGCTGACGGCGCCACAGTCGACGTGCTGCAATCGGAGCCGATGCGGCAATTGTTCGCCGCGGGTCCTTTGGGGAGCGCCAACTGACGTGGATCCTTTCTTTATCCCAATTCTCATCACTGGTGCGTTTGCGGGGGTCGCCATCGGTATGTTAGGCGTTTTTATCGTCGGAATGCGCATGCCGTTTATCGGCAGTTGCATATCGCATACGGCGATGGTCGGCGCTGTGTATGCCGCACTCCTGGGCCTCAACCCTACCGCCGGCGCGATCCTGCTGTCGATGGTTGCCGCGGCGGCAGCGGCGCTGATACCGCCTGAAAGGAAGAATATCGACGCGAATACGGGCCAGGCGATCCTGCTGTCCAGCATGATGGGGCTGGCTTTCTTGGCAGTCGGGCTTGAACAGGGCAGCCGAAACGAGATGCTTTCGCTCCTTTGGGGTAACGTACTTTTTGCCGACTGGGGGACCGCCGCAGCCACAGGCGCGTTGACGGCCGCCCTCGTACTGTTCATGTTTGTGTTCGACAAAGAGCTGAAAGCGATTCTCTTCAGCCGTTCTCTGGCGGCGGCGACGGGTATGCACGCGGGCCTGGTTTATGTGCTCTTTCTGGGCTTCTGCGGGTTGATACTTGCAGTTACCCTGCAGGTCATCGGCGGGCTTCTGATCTTCAGCCTGCTGGTTTGCCCGGCGGCGTCGGCATGCCAGTTGTGCCGCGGGCACAAGGCAGTAATAATCGGTTCGGCCCTGCTCGGGCTGCTGTCAACCGTGGCCGGTTTCGCGGCTTCCTTCTGGCTGAACCTGCCGACGGGCGCCTGCATCGTGATTGCAGGCACCCTGATATTCGTGTGCACGGCGGCATGGCGGATGGTGGCCGGCCCGGCAGGCTGACACACGAAGTGTCCCCTGCTGCTGACTACCCTGCATGGCCACGGGCTTCGTCTAACATGGCCAGATAGTTGTCCAGTGGCATATAGTTGGCGACAGTGTTTCCGGTTCCGAGGCAGAATCGGCCGTTGGGGAGGCATTTGTCGATGGTGTCGCGGGTGCGGGCGCGGATTGCCTCCTCCGTGCTTCGGCACAGGAAGTCCACGTCGATGCCGCCGATGAGGGCAATCTCTTGGCCGTAGGTATGCTTGACCTCTCGAACGTCTTCTATCGTGTCTTCGAAGCTGTGTTTGCCGTCGATCCTCACATCGTGTATGAGCTCGTCGATGATTTCGGCGAGCTTGCCGCAGGAGTGAAGCAGATAGAGCCGCCCGGCCTCGTGGGCAAGCTCAGCCAGGGCCTTGTGGCTGTCCAGCACTAAGCGGCGCATGTTGTCGCGGTCAAAGAGCAGGCCGGTCTTAAAGCCCATGTCGTCGCTGGCCCAGATAAGTTTGACCCGGTCGTATTCAAGGTATCGCTTGACCTGGGCAACGTAGAATTCGCGGAGGCGGTCGGCGATCGCGCACACGAGGTCGGGCTGTTCGAATAGTGCATAACAGAAGGTCTCGTAGCCCATCAGCCAGGTGACTTCTTCACAGAAATGACCGGTGAGACCGCCGACGATGCACATGTCGTCAGGGAGATTCTCCTGAAACCACTCGAGATCAGCGGCAAGGTGAGGAGCTCGGACGTCCGGCCAGGGGTACCGTTCGAAGTCGGCCCAGGACATGATCGGGC
>JAWLHD010000488.1:0-3634 GCA_041690555.1 Anaerohalosphaeraceae bacterium | reverse complement strand
CTTTATGGTTGGGAAACCATTTGACGCAAGTTGCCAGCGGGCAGACGTAGCCCATCCCGATCCCCATGCCGCTTAAGAGACTGAGCCCTGTGAACAAGCGGATAAAGTCGCCCCCGGACGAGGCGGCATAGAAGTACCCCGCTCCAAAGAAGAGCCCTCCGATGGCGGCGACCGGACGGGGACCTACCCGGCTCTGCAGACGGCCGGCGAAGATCATAGTCACCGAGAACACCAGGATGGTTGTCCCGAAGATAAACTGCGATTGAGCGGGCGAAAGGCCGTATCCATCCGCCAACGGTCCGACGAATGTGCTCCATGCATAGATTCCCCCCAGGCAGGCCTGAATCACCAGGGAGGCCAGCAGCACCACGTACTTTTTCTTCATCATCGTTCCCCTTTCTCAGAGAATCTCTGTCTTTGTCAACAGAATGAAGTTTTACCTTTTAATGCACGCGCAGCCGTCTTGGCGGCGGTGAGCGCAAATGTATGTGTCTGTAATCTCAATCCCTTGTTCCCAAAGAACAGCCGTACTGTGTCGGTGATATCTATGCTTCGGTACATTCCCGTAGAAGTATTGCTTCGTTTTGACTGTTAAGAGACCGAATCCGCCGGTGCGTCCGTCAGGCGCCTATACGCTTCCAGGTATTTTTCCGCAGTCTTGCGGACCACTTCGACAGGCAATTCAGGCGCCGGAGGCGTCTTGTCCCATCGAACCTCTTCCAGGTAATCCCGTACGTACTGCTTGTCAAAGCTGACCGGAGACTTGCCGGGCTCATAGTCATCGAGCGGCCAGAAACGGGAGGAATCCGGCGTAAATAGTTCATCGATGAGAACCAGCTTTCCGTCAATGAGACCAAACTCAAACTTGGTATCTGCGATAATAATCCCCCGCTCATGGGCATACGCGGCAGCATACGTATACAGCTTCAGGCTGATGTCACGTACCTGCTGAGCCAGATCCTCTCCCAGCAATTCAATGGTTTGTTCAAAGGCAATGTTCTCGTCGTGCTCACCGACCGCCGCCTTGGTGGAAGGGGTATAGATCGGCTCTGGAAGCTGCTGCGACTGGCGCAGGCCCGACGGCAGCGGGATTTGGCAAACGGTCCCGCTTTTCTGGTATTCCTTCCACCCGGAACCGGCCAGGTACCCTCGGACGATGGCCTCCACAGGCAATGGCTCGGCCTTCTTGACCAGCACCACCCGTCGCCGCCAGGAATCAAAGTCCCAGTCATCCTCGTAATACCAATCCATCCACTCCGGATTCGTATCAACAAGATGGTTCGGGATAATATGCCGGGTCTTTTCAAACCAGAAATTCGACATCTGGGTCAGCAGCATGCCCTTGCGGGGAATCGGCGTCGGCAGCACACAGTCAAAAGCCGATATCCGGTCACAGGCGACGATCAGGAGTAGTTCCTCGTTGCCAACGTCATAGACATCCCGAACCTTTCCGCGTTTGAGTAAACGATACGATGGTAAATTGGACTGATACACTGCATTCATAATTCGCTTCCTTACCTTTCACAGATTTCCAGCAACTGGATTCAAATTTCGAGCTCCTGTAATAGTTCATTCTGCCATGAGTCAGCAGTCATTTTGCTTGTCACACCAATCCCAAAAAATGCGGTCCATACGCGGCTAAGTACCATGGCTATGGTACTTTAAATACATCCACGCGGCATTGGTTACCCCGTAAGGGTATCATTCGTTTCGTAGAGATCTGGAGGAAGGGTCATACTCACTGACCGGTGGCGAAAAAAAAAGGCCAGCGGACCCTTTCCAGGGTTCGCTGGCCTATTGATTACCTGTCATCCGCTCGATGAGCGAATCACGTGCAACTGATCTGCCAGATTGTCGCAGCACCACTTTGAACAGGCAGTCGCGTGCCTCTTCGCCGTCTTGCTGCTGAGCACGATATTCTATTGGTAACCGTTATCGTGTCAAGTTTTTTTTTGCAGGCCTAAATGCCGTTATTTCCCAACACACATTCAGGTATATCAGAGAGGCTAAAAACGATAATTTTTTCGCCGGTTAAGCATGTTTCATAAACAACAATTTTTCTGGGTCTGTCCTCTCAGCCTGAACACAAAAAAACCAAAATCCAAGAACTGTATGCCCTTGAACCCCGGAAAACAGGCAATCAACAATATCAAGCTTAAAGCTTGCTTACAGAGCAGATTGCATCCAGGAAACCCCTTACCATCCCAGCAGCCACTCGTCCACGAGGACGGCCAGGTCGTCGAGGCCGACTTCGCCGTCGCATGTCAGGTCCGCTTTGCCGGCGTCTTCGCTTTGCCAGTCCGCGGCCAGCAGGGCCAGGTCGGCCAGGTTCACGCCGCCGTCGCCGTCCAGGTCGCTGACCAGCGCATGGGCCCGGTACAGTTCAAGGATCCGGTCCGCCGACAGGGCCCGGTTATAGAGGCGCACCTCGTCGATGGACCCCGCAAAATGGTAGCCCAGTGCGCCGGCGCTGCTGTAGGCCCCGATGGTTACATCCTCTCCCGCAGGCGTATTGATCCACTGCGTCGAACTGGAAAGGATCGTCTGCGGCACGCCGTCAATGTAAAGGAGCGTCTCGCTGATATTCGGGCTCCCATCGTTAGGCAGAACCGCCGCCACATGGTGCCACTGGCCGTCATTGATAACGGCTGTCGTATAAGCAATGCCGTACCCCACACCGACGCTCAGATTGCCTTCGGCCTCGATCTTGAAAAGCCACCGTTCTCCGGCACGGCCACCTCCCCAGCACAGGAACGTGCACAGGCGGGCAGTGGACGTCTTAATCCACGCCGTGCAGGTCCGGCTCGCAATCCCGGTGATCCCTTTGAAGCCCGGGACCGTGACGGCGTCATCCACCCCGTCAAAGACGAGTCCGCCGCACTGCTTGCCGGCAGTCCAACTGCCCGCGTCCATATTGACCAGGCTGCCGTCGTGGCCGCCGCCGGACGCGTCATGCGCCGTCGTGCCGCCGCCGTCGTTGAAGGTCCAATGGCCGACCGGCGCGTCAGGATCGGGCGCATCGGCAAACGAGCGTCCCGTCAGGCCGCGGGCGTAGATCCCCGCCACTTCCTCGCGGTTCAGCGGCCGGCCCCAGAGGGCCACGTCATCGATGCGTCCCTTGTAATACGCATCCGACCAGTTGCTGCGGCCGATGTAATTGTTGGTGCGCTCGATCACGCGCGGCACGGCGGTAATCCCGCGGGCCACCTCGACGCCGTTTTTGTACAGCTTGACGTTGCCCCACCTGTCCATCGTGGCGGTGAACATCTGCCACTGGTTGAGCGCGATGGCCCCTGGCGCCGTGATCCGGCTGCCGCCGGACGAGCCGTTGTAGGCATGGAAAGTCAGGGTATTGGTCGTACCCTCGCGGGCGAAGACGATGTTGTCGCTGGCGGCCCCGTTGCCCAGGTCAATGAAGCGGGCCCAGTTGCCCGCCGCCGTCGGGTACACCCACAGCGAGACGCTCAACCCGCCGGAGAGATCGGCAAACCCGTCCGGCAGATCGACATAATCGTTCGTCCCGTCGAAGCTCAGCGCCTCGCCGACTCGTCCGGCCGCTCCCGTCGTCGGCCCCATGAGGGTCCCGCTCAGGTGCGGGCTGCCGCCGGAGTCGATTACCGTCCGGTTGTCGAGA
>JAWLHD010000487.1:0-3644 GCA_041690555.1 Anaerohalosphaeraceae bacterium | reverse complement strand
CATCCCGAATCGTGGGCGTCTTTTGGTCTTGCGGCCCGGCGCAAGGTCGAGGAGGAATACGATTCCGAACGTCTGAATGACGAGTTGGTGGCTGCATACCGGGCGCTTCTCCGTTGAGCCACCAGGTATAAAGCTCCAAGCCAAAACGCACCGTGAACTAATTTTGGGCCCAAGTCTCCGGTGTCCTCGAGGCACAAAGGTAATCTGGAATCTGAATGGCTAATACTCGTAAAAAACACGGTGCTGATCCCATACGGGATATCCCGCGGTACCTAGGAATCTTTCAGTCATTCATTGGCGCGCGGATGTACCTGGTCTTCGGGCTGGCGGTCCTTGCCGCATTGGCCGAAGGGGTTGGAATCGTCATGCTGCTGCCGTTGCTGCAGAGCCTGGATGGGCTCGATAGCGAGGAAGCGACGGGTTTCGGGGCCTGGGTCGGTAATGCGCTGGACTGGCTCGGCCTAAGCGGTTCAGCGCTCGCGATCCTGCTATTCATCGCAGGATTCTTCCTGCTGAAAGGATTCTTTCTGTTCCTGGCGCATGGATATGCGGCATACCTGAAGGGGCATTTGCTACGCGAGCTCAAGGGGCGGCTCTACGACGCCTATTTGCAGATGCGCCTGCAGCACTACGTGTCCAGGGACACCGGCCACTTCTTGAATGTCATTAATACGCAGATTAACGGGTTCGTGGGGACCTTCGTAGCGATGGTCAGTCTGGGGAAAGAGCTGATCATGATCATGGTTTATTTCGGGGTTGCGCTGGCCGTGGCCTGGAGGTTCGGAGTCATGGCCATCATCCTCGGGGTCTTGCTGTTTGCGACATTCAGCAAGCTGACCATCTATGTCCGCGATCTGTCGAGAAAGAGCGCCGCCGAGGCGGGAGCTGTGGCCAAACTCCTGATCCAGTCCCTGCAATCCTTCAAGTATCTGGTGTCAACGGCACAGACCGCGAGTCTTCGGAAGGAGACCGGGGCGTCGATCAATCGCCTCAGCGGCCTTGAGATCCGGATGGGGATCGCTCGGGCATTTACGACCGCGGTTCGTGAACCTTTGGCGGTGATCGCAATCCTGGTCATTGTGATGGTGCAGGTCCTTTGGTTGAACCAGCCTCTCGCACCGATTCTCGTCTCAATCCTCCTGTTCTACCGCGGCGTTGGGGGCGTCCTGTTGCTGCAGACGCATTGGCAATCCGCGCTGTCGAGGATGGGGTCCGTAGAGATGGTGCGCGATGAGTTCGCGATGCAGGCCGAACAACGCGAACCGGATGGCAGTAAGGAAATAGGACCTTTGACCCGTGCAATCGAATTGCGGGGTGTACACTTCGCGTATAGCGCACCGCAGGGAGACGTCCTGGCGGGCATATCGCTTGTGATTCCCGCCCAAACCACGGTTGCCCTGGTGGGGGAGTCCGGTTCAGGCAAGTCGACCCTGGTCGATATCCTGACGTTGATGCTCAGGCCGCGCCAAGGCCAGGTGCTGATCGACGGCGTCCCGGCCGAGGAAATCCGGCTGTCGACATGGCGCAAACAGATCGGCTTCGTGTCGCAGGAGACCATCGTCTTCGACGATACCATCGCCAACAATATCTGCCTGTGGCAGGGAGACATCCAGCAAGATTCGTTTCTGTTCGAGCGCGTTCGCGAGGCTGCCCGACAGGCGCACATCGCGCACGTGATCGAATCGCTGCCGGATGGCTACAACAATCTGGTCGGGGATCGGGGCGTGCGCCTGTCGGGTGGCCAGCGGCAGCGCTTGTTTCTTGCGCGTGAACTTTTCAAGCGCCCAAATCTGCTGATCCTCGACGAGGCGACAAGCGCGCTTGATTCCGAGTCCGAGCACGCGATCCAGGAAAGCATCGATTCGCTGAAGGGCAAAATGACCATCGTGATGATTGCCCATCGGCTGGCCACAATCCGTAACGTCGACAAAGTGTTTGTGCTCGATGAGGGCCGCGTGGTGGAAGAAGGGTCCTATCAAAGCCTCAGAGACGATGGCCAGACCCGATTCTCCCAATTGGTGGCCATGCAAAAGCTTTGAGGCGCTGAACAACCAACAGGCCGTTGAGGATGAAGGCGCCCTTGTCGTCGTCGTAATCGGCGCTCACCACCTGCCCTGAATGGACCGTTGCCCGCGCGCGTGATTTTGGTCAACGCCCGCGATCGATGCCCAAGCAAGCTAGGGCGCGAGAGGTACCAATCACGATCTGTATTTTTGATTCGCAGCGAAGAGGCTGAAAGTGAACAATGTCTCGATTCATTTATGGTTGCAAAAAATATATGAGAAAGGACCAAAAAAAATACGCAGAATCTACTCGTCTTATAAGTATAGGACTAAAGCCAGGTTAAGGGTGTTATTCCGGCGCAACCGCGAGTTGGCTTACTGGTGGGATCGGTGGCCCAACTTTGGCGACAGGTTTACTCCATACCTTATTGAAAAGAAATATGGATCGAAATGCGTCAATGTGCGCGGCTGTAGCAAGGACTTTGGGCCGGCTATCGTGGGTTCTGGCTCTATACTGAGTGGATTGCAGTATCCTAACAATGTTGTTTGGGGCGCTGGCTTCATAAATGAAGATACGGCGGTGACATCATTGAAACCTGGCTTGGTTCTGGCTTATAGGGGTCCTGACTCTGAGAGATTGGCCGTGAGTAATGGTTGGCCGAAAGTCGAAGTCTATGGAGACCCCGGGCTTTTAGCTTCCCGGTATATCCCCGCATCACCAAAAAAATATAAGATTGGGATTGTTCCGCATTATGCCCACAAGGCCCATTTCGCGAATGAGTTGCTGGGCGGGAATGTTTTGATCATTGATGTTGAAAGAGACCTGGAAGAGGTGGTAAAGAAGATTAGTTCTTGCGAGCGCGTCATTTCGTCTTCATTGCACGGGTTGATTGTGGCCCACTCTTACGGCATCCCATGGATATGGATGAAACTCAGCAGCGTTCCATTAAGAGAAAGAGGGGATGTTGATTTTAAATACAAGGATTTTATGAGAAGTGTGGGAGTGCAGTCTCCGCCGTTGGTTGTCAAGGATGCAAATGGGCTAAAGCGGATAGTCGATAGTTTGGAAGAGATTTATGTCTTTCCAGACGAGGATCAAACTTCGGGCATTCAGGATAGGTTGGATTCGGCTTTGGATGGCTATTTTGCTGAGGGATTAAAGAAACCGGCGCCTGAGCGGGTCCACGTTCAGTGAAGATCGCCTTTTACTGCCCTCTCAAGCCGATGTCCAGCCCCGTACTTTCCGGTGACCGGGAGATCGCGCGCGGTCTCTCCTCCTTCTTGGTCTCCCGTGGCGCCGATGTATTTGTGCTGTCCGAGTTCCAGGCCCGTTTCTTCTACCAGAGGCCAGCCGGTTGGCTACGGTGGCTGGGGGCGCTCTTCAGTGCGTATCGTAAAGCAAGGCGCGAGGGTCCGGATCTATTCTTCACCTACCATCTCTATTTCAAAGCGCCAGATGCGATCGGTTTCCTTCTCGCCTGGTGGTTTGGCAAGCCTTACTTTGTCTTCGAGGGTTATTTCCGCCGTCCCCCCCGCTGGCAGCGCTACTGGCCCGGCCTGCTCTTGGCCAATGGAGCGCTTTCCCGTGCGGCGGGTGTCTTCGCCACTAATACCGTGGACTATGCTGCTCTCCGAAAACAG
>JAWLHD010000486.1:0-3652 GCA_041690555.1 Anaerohalosphaeraceae bacterium | reverse complement strand
GCCCGTCTTGATCCGGACTTGTTCCTCGACAACCATCCAAGTCCGATAATCCTTGATGAGATACAGTATGCACCTGAACTGGCGGCGGCAGTGAAGCGGCGGATAGACCGGGACCGGTCGAGCGGACAGTACATCATAACAGGGTCGCAGCAGTGGTCGGTAATGAAGTCCATCGCTGAGAGCCTTGCGGGGCGTGCGGTGTTTGTGAACCTTGAGGGTTTTTGCCTTAGCGAGATATATGAGCAGCGGGTGGAAAGAAGCTGGCTGGAGCGGTGGCTGGACGATTGGGAAGAGGTGATCGCCTCGCCGCCGAAACGGCTGGGTACTACTCGGACGCTCTACGAGCAGTTGTGGCGGGGCTGGCTGCCGGAGGCGGACAGGATTTCGCTTGAGCTTATACCGGATTATTACAATGCGTACGTGCAGACATACATTGAGCGTGACGTGCGCATGATCTCGGATGCGGCGGACTGGCAGCAGTTCGGCAGGTTTGTTCGTTTGGCGGCGGCGCTTACGGGTCAGGAGATCAACTACTCGCAGTTAGGGCGTGAGTTGGGATTGACGCCGCAGACAGCCCGGCGGTGGCTGGGTACTCTGGCAGCGACATTCCAGTGGTTCGAGGCGCCGGCTTACAGCGGCAACACAGTCAAGCGAACGAGTTCCAAGCCGAAGGGCTACTTTGCGGATACGGGTCTTGTGTGCGCGCTTCAGATGCTGTCTTCGGCGAAGTCTTTGGGTGGTCATCCGCTTACCGGGGCATTATTCGAGACGGCGGTGGCGGGAGAGATTCGCAAGCTGGGCCGGGTTATGGCGACGCCGCCAAGGTTCTATCACTGGCGGAGTCACAGCGGGGCGGAGGTGGATATCGTGCTCGAAAGGGACGGTGTGCTGTACCCGATTGAGGTGAAGCTGGCGTCACAGCCTTCGGATGCGGATGCGAGGGGGCTGCGGGCGTTTAGTGCTGCTTATCGGCAATCGAGAATTTCGCCGGGGCTGGTTATATCACCGACGGGGGCGTTTGCGAGGATTTCGGAGAACGACTACGCGTTGCCCTGGGATGTTCTTTAGGGGGCGATTGGGGTGTGGACGGGCCGCCGGTACAGCCCGAGGCAAGCCGGCTTTTCTATACGCGTTTTTTTCAGGAAAAACTGAACCATATGGCCGGGGAGAAAGACTATCATGACGGCCCATGAAGAGAGACCGCGAAGAACTCGTTGACGAGCTGCTGGTGCTCCATGCCCAGGCGGGCAACGCCGAGGCAATGCGGGCGCTGGTGGAGCGGTGGCAGCGGCCGCTCTGGCGTCATGCTTACCGGCTCACAGACGATGCCGAGGCGGCCTGGGACGTGGTGCAGGAGGCGTGGGTGGCGATCATCCGGGGACTGGCACGGCTGGAGGATGCAGCGCAGTTTCCGACGTGGGCGTTTAGGATCGTGACGCACAAGGCGGCCGACGCAATCGCAGCGAAGACGCGACAGCGGCGGGTACGGCAAGAGGCCTCCGAAGCGATACCGCAAGTGCGCCGTTCGGGCACGGATCAAAGCGATGTCACACGACAGGTGATGAACCGGCTCGGCATGCGCGACCGACAGGTGCTGACCTTGTACTACCTTGAGGGGTTCTCGGTGGCGGACGTGGCGCTGATTTTGAGGGTGCCGGAGGGGACGGTAAAGTCGCGGCTTTACAAGGCGCGCGGGCGCTCAAAAGAACTGTATGAATTCTATGGGAAACGAGACAAGTGAACCATCCTGTTCAGGAGATATGCCATGAACGAAGAAGAACTCAAGAAGATCATCGATTCGCCGGAACTGCCCGGTGAGTACGGATCCGGACGCGAGGAGACGATGCGCGGGATGATCATGGATTCGTTTCACACGCGGCTTCGTTGGGCCGTGATCATCATATGGATTTATATCGTGGGCTTCGGGGCTATGGCCGTCGTCGCCGGGGTGCAGTTCTTCCGAGTGACTGAAGTGCGATGGATGATCATGTACGCGACCATGTTCGTCATAGGAGTCATGGTGGCAAGTGTCTGCAAGCTGTGGTACTGGCAGTTCATGCACCGCAATCGCATGCTGCGGGAGATCAAGCGGCTGCGGCTGGACATGGCCGAACTGAAAGAAGCGACGCGGAAGTAGAGGGATTTTGTGCGCAAAAAAATCGCCGGGCTTGTCGGTCGATCCTGATCGGTCCGACTTGCCCGGCGAAGGCAACGAATCGTTGTTCGGGAGATCCGTTTTTAGCCGACGGTAACGGCGCTTCGGCTCTTCAGTTCTGCGAGCCTTTCGGTGCAGACTTCCATGCCGCCGATGATGGTGTAGACTCTGAGGGAGTCTTTGCCATCTTCGTAGATGCCGCGATGGATAGTCGCGTTGCCGGTTACCTCGGAGAGGACGTCGAACGCGTAATCGATGTTGTCCTGGAGGCCCTTGACGTTTGTCATGAGCTTCTTGCCTCCGACGGCGATGCAGCCGGCGAGTTTGGCGCTGCTGAGGTTGAAGCCGCCTGCCAGGAGGGTCTTTTCGAGGTTCTTCTTGACCGCCTGGCTGAGTGCGAACCTGTCACCGAACTGCGTGACCTTTGTGAGGCCCATGATGGCGCAGCCGCCGGACTCGATGATGCTGTGGTAGTCGACGGGGTCGAATGACGTGTAGCGGCTGGACATTGCGCTGAGACGATTGAAGATATCGAACAGCGCCGCAACGGTGTTGTTGATGCTGGGCCAGAAGTTGCGTACCGTCATGCCGGGGTACATCTTGTTGACCTTGTCGTTGTCGACGATGATGAGGGGGCTGATTTCGCCCTTTTGGGCCATCTTGCTGAGGTCAGCAGCGACCTGCCATGCGTTTTCGGCGACCATCGGTGAGCTTGATTCGCCGGTGGTGGGCAGGGTCATAATGCAGCCGACCTTTTTGTTTGGGTCCTTGATGCCGATGGAACGGGCGTAGCGTTTGGCTATTTCGATGAGTCCTTTGACGCTGCCGCTGCCTGTGCCTCCGCCTGCTCCGAAGCAGACCATGATTCGATCGAGCTGCGTACCGAAGGTCTTTCGTGCGGTGTGCATGATTTCCTGGCTGTGCTGCTCGACAGCGCGACGTCCTCTCTCCATGTCCTTTCCTGCACCGCGTTCTCCGATGTCCATGAGGAACTTCTGTGCGGCGGGGATTTCGAGGAGGTCGAGGTCATGATGCGTCGTGTTGACGGCGAGGACCTTGCGGTAGCCGAGGTCGTAGAAGGACTTTACGAGTCGTCCGCCGCACTGGCCTGCACCGAACCATGCGAAGCGGGTTGAACCCTTGATGTTGTCCTTGACGCCGACTTCTTCTTCGATGTTGGGCTCGTACTGTTCGAGTTCCAGTGTGGGGAGCAGCCACGAGTTGAAGTCGAAATCGTTGCCCTTGGTCGCCTTGGGCGCGGTTTGCTTGCGCGTGAGGGCCTTGGGCCTGCTGGTGGTCCTGGCCTTCGGCGCGGTGCGCTTGCGGGCAACGACCTTCGGGGTGCGCTTGGCCTTCGGCGCGGTGCGCTTGCGGGCGACGACCTTTGGGGTACTCTTGGCCTTCGGCGCGGTGCGCTTGCGGGCGACGACCTTTGGGGTACTCTTGGCCTTCGGCGCGGTGCGCTTGCGGGCGACGACCTTCGGGGTGCTCTTTGCC
>JAWLHD010000485.1:0-3653 GCA_041690555.1 Anaerohalosphaeraceae bacterium | reverse complement strand
GGCAGCAACCTCATCAGCATGAATATGCACGCCCGCGACCTCGCCTACGTCAACGCACTCGCCGCACGCTACAACACCGAGGAACGTATCCTCATGACACTCAAAAAGTGCGAAGAAAACGGCATCAACGGCATCGTCCTCAAAAACCACAACTTCCGGCAGTTCAAGCTCAGCCGTTACTGGGACGAATGGGGGGGACGAATGAAATGGCTCGCCGACGTAATCACTACCGACATCAAACAGTACCGCCGCCTCGTCGAAGAGCATCTCAAACTCGGTGCCTCAGCCGTATATCTCTGGGGCGGCGCAAGCGATATCTGGTACCATAAAGGCCAGTACGATAACATCATTGAAGCTTACGAGATCATGCGCAGCTATGACGTCCCCGTTGGCATCTGCGCACACCGCCTCGAACCTGTAGCCTTCAGCGTACGCGAAGGTCTCAAGCCCGACTTCTACATGATTACGCTGCACCACGACCGCTATTGGTCCGCCCACCCAATGGAAAACCGCCGCTTCATCGAAATGTATGAAGCCGAGTCGCCCGACCACCAGCAGTGGTGCGACAACATGTTCTGCCACGAACACGAAAAGACAGTCGAATTCATGCGGGACGTCGACGTGCCCTGGATCGCCTTCAAGGTCCTCGCCGCCGGGGCAATCAAGCCCGAAGAAGGCCTCAAGTACGCCTTCGACAGCGGCGCCGACTTCGTCTGCCTCGGCATGTTCGACTGGCAGGTCGAACAGGACGCCCAATTGTCGATCAAGGCCATAAACGCAGCCAGAAACCGCCGCCGCAAGTGGTGCTAACCCCTCGCGCCCGGACCGGAGGATACCATGACAACAAAACACTGCATAACCGCAATCCTGATCGTCTCTGCCATCAGCGCCCTGGCCCTATCCGAAGCCCCGCCGCAGAATGACGTACAAATGGAAGACGCCCTGCAAAAAATGGTCCTGGCCGACTGGCTCACTCAGGAAGAACGCAGCAATCGCCGCCCTTCCGACGCCGATGCGATTACCGACGCCCTCGGACGCACTCGCCTGTTGCTGACCGACCTCGGTGGTATGGAAGCCGGCGTTGATCTCAGCAGCGAGGCGGTCTTTCTTGGGCATCTCGAGTCCCAGGCCGCCGATTTGCAGTCGCTCGATGACAAGCAGCGAATGGAATTATACCTCCGCGCTCGTCGCCTCACCCGCTCGCTGGCGCTTAAGAACCCGCTCGTTGCCGGCCGATCAATCGCATTCCTAAAACGCCGCCGGTTCATCTGCCAGATGCTCCACGAGTACAACGGCTACTACTACGACTACGGCGACATCGCAGGCGGCGGCGTATACGTCCTCCCCTCGCCCGGAACGTCGCTGAACGTAACCGACCTCATCAAAGGCCGCCTGCCCAAAGGCAACTACACCACCCTGACACTCTCTTACGACGCCAAAACAATCTACTTCGCCTTCGCCAAACGCTCTCAAGGCAAGCCGGACTACTACAGCCCCGACCGCAACGGTTTCCACATCTACTCCATGAACGTCGACGGCGGCAATCTCCGCCAGCTTACCGACGGTGCCTTCGACGACTTCGACCCATGCCCCCTGCCCGACGGCGGCATCGCATTCATGTCTTCCCGGCGCGGCGGCTTCTGCCGCTGCAACAACCCATGGGAACCGCTCAGCACCTACAACCTCCACCGCATGAACGCCGACGGCAGCGGCATCCAGACGCTCTCGTTCCACGAAACCAACGAATGGCACCCAAACGTCCTTCACGATGGACGAATCGTCTACATACGCTGGGACTACGTCGACCGATCCGCCGCACACTTTCACGGCCTATGGATCAGCAACCCCGACGGCTCCAACCCCGCCGCCATCTTCGGCAACTACACGCAGAACATCAACGCATGCTACCAGCCCAAGGCCGTCCCCGGCTCCACGAAGATCGCCTTTCTCGCAGGCGCCCACCACGCCGACGTCGGCGGTTCACTTATCCTGCTTGATCCCGCCCGCACAGGCCTTGACGCCCGCACCGGCCAGGACCGCTTCGACTCGCTGGAGGTGCTCACGCCCGAGGTCTGCTTCCCCGAGGCCCCCGGCTGGCCCAAGACATACTACCACAGCCCGTGGCCGCTCTCCGAGAACTACTTCCTGGTCGCCTACAGCCGTGAACCGCTGCCCGGCATGGGTCCAGGCGTCGATAAGGACACCCGCACCGGCCTCTATTACTTTGACCGCTTCGGCAACCTCGAGCTGCTATACGAGGATGAGGACATCTCCTGCATGTACCCCACGCCCCTTGCACCAAGAGCCGTGCCCCCCGTCGTCCCGAGCGACCTCGACAAGAGCCTCGGAGACGAGGGCGAGTTCTTCGTCAGCGACGTCCGTCTCAGCCACTTTCCGCTGCCCCCCGAGCGACCCGTTAAGACCCTGCGAATCTACCAGGTCCTGCCCAAGGAGACCACGCACATTGCCAACGATCCCCGCATCGGATACCCCAACGCCGACAGTGCCCGCATGCTGCTGGGCACCGTGCCTGTCGAAGCCGACGGCTCCGCGTACTTCCGCGCGCCCGCCAAAAAGCCCATTTATTTCCAGGCCGTCGACGATTCGGGGCGAGCCGTGCAGACTATGCGGAGCGTAACTTACCTTCAACCGGGTGAGCGCCGAAGCTGCGTAGGCTGCCATGAACCTCGCAATGCCTCGCTGCCTATGACGGCACTGCCGCTGGCGATGAAGCGGCCGCCGTCGGTTATTGAGCCGGGTCCTGCGGGGACGGCGCCGTTCAGCTTTCCGGTGCTGATTCAGCCTGTGCTTGATCGGCATTGTGTTGGCTGCCATGATGGGTCCGGGGGGGAGGATAAGAGTGCTTTGGACCTTCGTGGTGAGGTTGAGGGGGCGTTTACGCGGGCTTATAAGGGGCTGAAACGGCATGTTCGGTGGTATGAATGGGGGGGTGCGACGATCCGGCCTATAGTGACGAAACCTGGGGAAAGCGGGGCGGATATGAGCCGTCTTTGGGGTATTATCGGGGATGAGACGCACCGGGGGCGGGTTGAAATGGGGATTGAAGATGTCGAACGGCTCAACATCTGGCTGGATGGGAATGTGCCGTTCTATGGAACGTATCGGCCGGAAGCTCAGAAGGCGCAGCTTGCCGGGGAGGAGGTGGCGCCGCCAGTGCTGCAGTGAGGACGAAATCGTTGTTTTTGGCGTGAAAAGGGCGTTGAAAAGGGGTTGGGGGGCGGTTGAGAGGGTGTTTTTTGGGGTTTTTGCCCTGCGAATTGGGGTTGGGAGGGGGGTTTTTGTGCTTGTTTTTGCGTATTTTTGCGTTAGAGGGGGGTGTTTTTTTGCGCAGAAGTGCGCGTTTTTTCGTGTTTTTGCGCGGGAGTGTTCTTAAGGGGGGGGTTTGTTTGGTTTAGTGAGGGTTTGTGCGATTGGGGGCGAATATGGAGCCACGAATTTGCACGAGGTGGGGGTAAAGCGGGCCTTGTTGGTAGGGATATGCAGGATTAACAAGATAACAAAGGCACCAAAGGGTTAAGTGGATGAGGACAGTGTGGTAAAAAGAGACGATGGGCGAGGGGAGGAGATGTGGGGAATGGGGATTTTGGCGGGCGGGAAATGGTTGCAAGTGGTCGGGGTGCGGGGTATGATTG
>JAWLHD010000484.1:0-3653 GCA_041690555.1 Anaerohalosphaeraceae bacterium | reverse complement strand
GTAGGGATGTACAACGATGCGACAGGGCCGGTTTTCTCGGTAGCCGAGTACGCTGAGGCGGAGCCGCTGCCGCTGGTCGACTGGATCAATCGAACGTGGGGAAAGGACGATATTGACGGGTCCCCGGACCGGACCGGCGGCAAGAGCTGCGCGTTCGACTTTGCGACTCGCGAGTACCTTAGAAAGGCCTTCAGAGAAGAAAACTATGCTGTCTTGAAGAGCGTGGACGGGCGATGTCCAGGCCTGATCGGCCACTGGCCGGCGACGGCGGCAACATACATGGATAACCATGACACCGAACCGGCGAATCATAACGACCCGTATCCGAGCGAGCGGATTGCGGCGGGCTATGCTTATCTCCTGACGCATCCGGGCAAGCCGTGTGTGTTCTGGGCGCATCTGTTTGATTGGGACGAAGCACTTCAGCAAACGATTCTTGAGCTGATCCGACTGCGCCGGGCCGCCGGCCTTCATGCGGAAAGCGGCGCGAATATTCTACAAGCCCAAGGTGACCTATACGCGGCTATTATCGATGACAAGATTGCAGTCAAACTTGGGCCCGGACTCTGGCAGCCGGATGGCAACGGCTGGACGAACGTCTTCAGCGGGGATGGTTTTGTAATATGGAGTCAGAAATGAAAGCAACGAATGATTGTTTTTTGAAGGTTGTGTTTGTGCTTATGGCGGGCGGGTTGTCCGCGGGCGCACAGGATCGCCCCTGGGTGGACCGCGACGGATTCCCCGAAGCGTACAGCATCCTGACCAGCGATCATATTATGTTTCCCGACAACATCACCGACTGGCCGATGAAGATCGACTCTTCGCGGCAGTTGTTTGTTGACGACTACGTAATAAGTTCCATGTACAATCTCAGCAGGCAGTTTCATGCCGTCAAAAAACATGACGGCAATCCGCTGATGCCGGGCCAGCCCGTGGCGGTATTCTATGACGAAACAAGCGGCAGGTTTCGTATGTGGTACGACCGCCACTATGCCGAAAGCGACGACGGTATCAACTGGACGAAGCCTGATCTGGGTCCCAACGGGAATATGATCATCTCCGATCACGGAGAGGTCCGCGGCTTCATATACAATCCCGACTTGCCCGAGCAGGACGGTCGCTACAAGATTGTCTTCGAGATAAGGTACAACGCGCAGACCGGCGAACCCGGCGGGTTCTATCTCTATCATTCGCGCGACGGGCGCAAATGGCATCGCCGTCCGCAGGGGCCGATTCTGCAGCGCACTTACAACCACATGATGTCGTATGAGCCCGAGCCGGCGGAAACTGCGGCCGGTCGCGCTTTTCAGTGGCATCAGCCGGATCATTTTCAGTCAAACGGAGTTGGCGACACAAGCATCTTTCAGTACGACCGTGTGCTGAAGAAATATACATGCTCGGCGAAGTTCAATATCTACATGCCGCCCGAGAAGTTCAAGGAGCTTGGTGTTGTACCGGATGGCAAGTGGCGTCTGCGATTGCGTGCATTCATGGAGAGCGATGATCTTATCCACTGGAGCGCACCGCGATTTCTGCTGTTTCCCGACAGGCACGACGCCCCGGACTGTCAGATATACAGCCACATCGGCTTCCCGTATGAAAGCATGTGGATAGGCATGATTCGCATCATGCATATAATCCCGGCCGGGTTCAAGCAGGTGGATCTTCAGATTGCTTACAGCCGCGACGGAAGGCATTGGCTTCGCCCTCTGCACAGGGAGCCGTTC
Organism: Anaerohalosphaeraceae bacterium; assembly: GCA_041690555.1. GTDB lineage: Bacteria > Planctomycetota > Phycisphaerae > Sedimentisphaerales > Anaerohalosphaeraceae > JACZKQ01. The sequence goes on along the minus strand of JAWLHD010000484.1, from coordinate 1,926 downwards.
ATTCCGCTTGGCACAGAAGATAGCTGGGAAGCCGATTACTCATGCTTCACAAAATACCCCCCCACTCCGGTCGGCGATGAATTGTGGTTTTATTACTACGGCTCCCGCAACGGCCAAAGAGACAACCTTGACCATTGGGGCCCGCTGTCCATCGGCCTGGCCAAGCTGCGTCGCGACGGCTTTGCCTCTTTGAATGCAGGCGAGAACGCCGGAAAGATAATCACCCGGCCTCTGACGTTCGGCGGCAGCAGGCTTTTCGTCAACGCCGACGTGCAAAAGGATGGTTGGGTGAAGGCCTCCGTCCTTACGAGGGACTCCAAACCTCTCACATCGTATAGCCTGGACGATTCGGTCGCCTTGACCGAAGACACGACCAAAGGCAGCATGGTCTGGAAGTCCAGAGCCCGGCTTGTGCCGCCTGGCGACGAGCACGTCCGCCTGCTGTTTCAGTTGAAGAATGCCAGGCTGTACTCATTCTGGATAGAATAGTGGCCTTGCATGCCGCCGCGCGCACTCTCAGCGGTCGTTCGAACCATCGTCGCCGCGTTACGGATCGCCTATTCTACGATCGTAACCTCGCCCGGGATTGTCGTTCCAGCCAGCCATTCTGAGGCCAGCAGGGCCAGGTCAAACATGTCGACCTTGCAGTCGCCGTTCAGATCGGCCACATGGTTCCCCTGCGGGCAGTAATTAAAGAAGGCCAGTGCATAGTCGGTTCCCGAAGGCCGGGTGTCGTCGGCACTTATGACCATAATCTCATGCCGGCCGGGAGTCAGATCATGCAGACTGTAGTTGGGCATCCACGGACGGATTGAAAGAACGACTTCGCCTTTGTCATTGGATAAGACGGTCTCCGCGAGATTATCATTGATGAAAACATTAAGCCGATCGTTCGGCGCAAAGCCGCAGCCCTTCCACAGCATCCCATCGTCTCCGAACGCTATCGCTGGATCAGCTAATTCCAGCCGCGGATCGACACAGCAGCCCGTCAGGTCAATAGCAAACATCTCCGTCTGATCCAGCAGCAGCAGATCCCAGTCTGGAAACCGGAAATCATGATTGCGGCTGTCGACCCAGCACCGAATCGGGGCGACAGACTGCAAGTTCAGTTGCAGCAATTCGATCGGGATGTGTGTCTCAATGCTGTGGTCGTAAAGAATCGGCGCCGGACCGTCGAATTTTTCGTTGATGTGTACAAACGCCGGAATGCGTATCGGCGGTGCAGAAGGAGAACGAAGGTCAATCAATCGCGATTCTATAATGCCGCTGCCGAGCACTTGAATTTGAACAAGCAGATCGGGCCCCGCCAGATCGCCAGTAATATCCAGAAACACATCAAAAAACGAATCCACCGCAAAATCGGGCAACATGGCTCCTCGATGAATCTCCAGACGGGCAAAAGAGCCGGGAACAAAGGGGCTCTCGGCGAACAGCGAGACTTCGCGTATGTCGGCGTACTGTATGGTCGGATCGTCGGGCGCGAAGATGTCGCCGCCGGCGCTTTCGGCAATTACATCACCGAACTCATCAAGCGTTGCCCCCAGCAGATGCGTGCTGTAGAAAACGCTGAACGGTGAGAACCTCCATCGCGGCAGCGAAGGCAGCCGCGGTATCCTGAATGCGGTGCCCCGCTTCTTCGCTTCGGGAAAGATCTCCTTGATGTCGTTGGGATCGATTGACGTGCCCCCCTCGTCCGTCGGATACATCACGTCGTTTGGGTCGTCCTGGTGGTCCGTAACGGTCAGCACGTGAATCAGTTCATGCACAATCGTACTGCCCAGCGAATTGGCGTCCGCCGACTCGACCACCACCACCGGCTTGCGGTGCACCGCCCAGCCGATCGTGCCCGGTTCCTCCACCCAGCAATCATCCGCCAGCGTGATCTTGATCCCTTTGCCGTCCCATTTGCCGTCTTTGTCCTTGAAG
>JAWLHD010000483.1:0-3663 GCA_041690555.1 Anaerohalosphaeraceae bacterium | reverse complement strand
CATCGAAAGCCAGGGAATGGCCGTCCTCGAAGCTATGGCCGCCGGCCTCAAGCCCCTCGTGCACAACTTCCCCGGCGCCGACGGAATATACCCGCCACAGGCGCTTTTCAATACGCCCGACGACTTCTGCCATATTGTCCTCTCAGGTGAGTATGCACCCGCCGCATCCAGGGACTTCGTCAGGCGCCGCTATGCCCTCCCGGCGCAGCTTCAACGCATCGAACGCCTGTTCGATGATTTGCAGCAGCGACCCCTCGATGCGCAAACGCCCCCCTCGACAGCCGACTCACCGCCTCGCCGCATAATTGACGATTGCCTCGTGAAGCGCTGAAGCCGCAAGGTTGGAGCAGTGATACTTGTGCGCCGGCAGCCCGCCGAGCGCTTCGGCAACCTTGTCGTCCGTCAGTTCGCCCGCCTCATCCAGACTCCTGCCGATCGCAAGCTCCGTCATCATGCTGCAGCAGGCGATTGCCGCCGGGCAGCCGAAGACTTTGTACCTCACATCAGTCAAGCGACCGCCATCAATCTTGATCCAGACCCGGATCATATCACCGCACTCTTCAGAGCCGATCGTCCCCACACCGTCCGCGTCGACAATCTCACCCACGTTTCGCGGACTCGCAAAGTGAGCCAGCACCTTCTCCGTGTACTCCATGAGTGCTCCTCTTTTCTAATGGTCGCAGAGATTCGCACCGCTTTGCAGAGTCTTGTTCAGATACGAACGTACAAGCTCCTCAGGACTCTCCGCGGGCGCACCGACGACCACTTCGATTTGGTTCTGGGTAAACAACTGCTGCGCGCGCTGCCCCATGCCGCCGGCGATTATCACATTCACCCCCATACCGCCTAACCACCTGGGCAGTACCCCCGGTTCATGCGGCGGAGGCGTAACGTCCTGCCGACCCGCTATGCCCTCGGCCGCCTGGTCCGTGTCTACGATCGCAAACTGCTCGCAGTGTCCGAAATGCTGACTCAATTTACCCTCGAAAAGAGGAATAGCGATTCTCATTGTTCCATGCTCCTTATCATTGTTTTCTGTATTCTTCTGCTCCAGCCCCGAGACTAACACTTCAAATCCCTCCCGCAGCGCCAGCCATCCCGCGCTTTGTCGGGTGGTGCCTATATATGGTTTGCCCGAATCCGCCGCCCATACCATCTCCGGCTCTATGGGAACGCTGCCTATGTACGGAACCTCGAACTCATCCGCCAGACGCCTGCCGCCGCCGCCCGCGAATATGTCCGTCTTCCGGTTGCAGTGCCCGCACACAAATCCGTCCATGTTCTCGATGATCCCTAATACCGGCAGGTTCAAACGCCGGCAGAACGTCAGGCACTTGCGCACGTCGGCAATCGCCAGTTGATTCGGAGTCGTCACCACAACCGCGCCGTCCGCCCCCTTGAGCAGTCCAACTATCGACAGCGGCTCCTCGCCCGTACCCGGCGGACAATCCACGATCAGGTAATCAAGCTCCCCCCATGCCGCCTCCCCCACAAACTGCTGTATGAGCTGGTGCTTCATCGGACCGCGCCAGATGACCGCCTCGTTTTCGTCAGGTATCAGAAAACCCACGCTCATCACCTTCAGCGACTCACGATACCTCACCGGCTCAATCCCCCCAGGCCCGTTGATCAGTCGGCTCCCCTCGAGACCCAGCAGCTTCGGAACGCTCGGCCCATGAATATCCACGTCCAAAAGTCCCACCATCAGCCCCCGCATCGACAGCCATACCGCCAGGTTCGCCGCTATACTGCTCTTGCCGACGCCCCCTTTGCCGCTCACTACAAGGATCTTGTGCCGAATGTCGCTCGTGTTACGCCGCGCCTTTTCCTCTTCCGCGCGCATCTTCTCCTGATGTTCCGCATTAAAAGCCATCGTTTACCTTGCTCCATAATCTCTTTACGTCTTCTGCCGCTTCACCCGGCCCGTCGCCGCATTCGACAATCGAACACTGCCTCATCTGTGCCTTCGTAAAAGCGTCCGTGTACCGAATCCGACCCGCCACCGCAATCCCCCGTTCCTCCGCGTCCCGCTCGATCTCTTGCGCAATCTCCGCGTTCAGATCCGCCTTGTTGATGCACACCATCGCCCGTACCCGCAGGTGCGCCGCCAATTGCGCCACCCGACCCAGGTCATGCCGCCCCGAAAGCGTCGGCTCCGTCACGATCAAAACCGCATCCGCCCCCGTAATCGACGCGATCACCGGACACCCGATCCCCGGCGAACCGTCCACAATCAAAAGCTCCTTCCCCTGCTCTTCCGCAATCCGCCGCGCCTCCCTGCGAATCAAAGTCACCAGCTTGCCGCTGTTCTCCTCCGCAATGCCAAGCTCCGCGTGGACCATCGGCCCGAACCGTGTCTGCGAAATAAACCACCGCCCGTTCACGCAATCCTCGAACGCAATCGCCCGCCGCGGACAATACGCCGCGCACACCCCGCACCCCTCGCATGCAATCGCATCGATCTCGTAAGGCCCATCCGCCCCCTCCGTCCGCCTCACCGCCTCGAAACGGCACACATCCGCACACGTCCCGCACCCGTCGCACGCCGCCGGATTGATCCGAGCACGTTTGCCGCCCACAAAATCCTGCGTTTCCAAAACCCGCGGCCCCAACACCAGGTGCAAGTCCGCCGCATCAACGTCGCAGTCCGCCAACACCGCCTCACGCCCCAGCGCCGCAAACGCCGCCGTAATGCTCGTCTTGCCAGTACCGCCCTTACCGCTGATTACCACCAGTTCCTTCATCTATAAAATCCCCAGCGACCGTGCCGCCTCTTCAAAACACCCGCGATATTCCGGCAGCGCCTCAGCCGCCATCCGACCCGACGAATACGCCTCGGCAATCCTACGGTCATCCGCCAGTTCCATCAGCACCCCAATCCCTTCATCCCCACAGAACCGCTTCACCCCGTCGTCTCCCGACCCGCTCCGATTGATCACCACCGAAAACGCCTTGCCCAACCGCCGCACCATCGCAACGGCCAACTTCAAATCATGCAGCCCGAACGGCGTAGGCTCCGTCACTAATACCACATAATCCGCATCCCGCACCGTCTCCACCACCGGACACGTCGTCCCCGGAGGCGCATCCACAATCGCCGCCGCCCCGTCCTCGATCCTCCGCTTGACCTGCTTGATCAGCGCCGGCGTCCGAACGTCACCGATCTCCAGCCTGCCCTGCACAAACCGAACCCCTCGCCCGACACCTTCCTCCACCTGCCCGATCACCTTCGGCTTCTCCGTGATCGCCCCCACCGGACAAACCCGCACGCACCCGCCGCACGAATGACACAACTGCTCGAACACCAGCGCCGCCCCCTTCAGCGCCACGATCGCACTATACTGGCACATCCGCCCGCACGCGCCGCACCCCGTGCACCTCGCCGTATCCACCGCGGGCGTTGCCACCGTCGCCGCCTCTTTCCACACGATCTCCGGCCGCAAAAAAATATGCCCGTTCGGCTCCTCCACGTCGCAATCCACGTACTGCACGCGCTTGCCCGCCGCCGCGACAACAAAAGCAAGGTTCGTCGCAAACGTCGTCTTTCCCGTCCCGCCTTTACCGCTGGCGATTGCTATCCGCATGTTTCTTCCCGCATGTCCAAAACAGGGCAGGAGCGCACCGGCCCCTGCCCCACTCACAGTAAACTCACTCCGTCTCGAG
>JAWLHD010000482.1:0-3670 GCA_041690555.1 Anaerohalosphaeraceae bacterium | reverse complement strand
TCCTGTCCTGCAAGAATGCCTTGTGTACGATGTCCGCTTCGACAAGCGCTTCAAGTATCCGGTAGATCGTTACCTTGTTTGGCGCCAGGCCGCCCAGTTTCTCGGCTATCTGCTCCCGCGTGAGCGGCCGGGCTGCGTCCAACAGAACCTGCAACACCGCCGCCCTCGGAGCCGTCACCCGAAGCCCCTCGCTGCTGAGCAGTTCACGCACGGGCTTGGATGCTCCCATTACGCCTCCTTCGGCTTGCCGACGCCGCAGCTCTCAGTATGCTCATGCGTGTGCGGATGGCTGTGCAGGCCGTGATTGTGACAGGCACAAGTCTCTCTTAGGTCAATATCAGACCTCACGAAGAGCAGCGGAAAGATGATGTCGCTGATGCAGCACGGCAGAAGAACGGCCGCAAAAAGCACTATCACGTATCCGATAGCGATGCCAACGCCAAACGGCGCCTCTGTATTCATGAGCATGTGCGCTGAGGACGCCCAGATACTGATCAGCACGTGTGCCGCATGTGGAAACCTGGTCCGTGGGAAGAACCACGCGATGATGACACCCAGAATCGCCGCCGGGGTGACGCTGTACCAGTCTTCAATGAACCCCAGATGCAGCTTGGGGTGATGTGCATGTGCGTGCTCGTGCTCGCACTCACCGTCTGCGCTGCTAGCGCTGTCCGCTGAACACTCCACATGCCCGTGCCCAGGATGCGTATCGGCGTGCAGAGGGATCGCCACGCCGAGAATTCGCTCGCCCATAAAAGGTATGACGCTGTCGCTGAGGGTGGCGACCCCAACGGCCCCCAGATAACCGACAATAAGCACCAGCAAAAAATTTGCCTTGCGCGCGTGCAGTTTGTAAAGGCCCGCCGTCACAATCGCGCTCAGAATGACATGTGCCGGGTGGAATATCCCGAACATCATGTTGGCGGTCGGCTTGCTGACGTTCCTGAAAAGCAGCATGAATCCCAAACCCAGTATCGCCCCGGCGAACGTAAAAGGCGCATGACCCTTAAGCTCCGCCCAGATGTGGCGCATTCTTTCACTCGCGCTCATTCTGACACTCCAAACGCATCGTGACACAACTCAGTTAACCGCAACAAAGCGGTCAATGCACCAGAATATACTTCAAATGCAACCGAGTTGCAACTAAAAACCGCCGTCATTGACTTTTCTCCTGATTCCATTATGCTGATTATTGCTGGGCGGGGCTTTCTGCACAGGACTGCGAGAATGAGGATAGATCGCCGAACATTCGTAAAGACCGCCGGGCTCGGCCTGATCGCCGCCGTTGCCGATGCTTGGGCTAACCCGCGGGACAAGTCGCCAACCGAACCACCCAACATCGTACTCTGCATGGCCGACGATCAGGGCTGGGGTGATATGGCCTACAATGGCCATCCCGTTCTCAAGACGCCTCACTTTGACGCTATGGCAAGAGAAGCGCTTCGCTTCGACCGCTTCTATGCCGCAGCCCCCGTATGCTCCCCCACGCGGGCAAGCGTGATGACCGGCCGCCACCCGAACCGCTTCGGCTGCTTTAAATGGGGCCATTCGCTTCGACCCCAGGAAGTGACAATTGCCCACACCCTCAAGAAGGCCGGATACGTCACCGGCCATTTCGGCAAATGGCATATCGGTTCCGTCTGCAAGGGCAGCCCCGTCAATCCCGGAGCCTGCGGTTTCGACGAATGGTTCTCAGCGCCCAACTTCTTCGACAACGACCCCATAATGAGCCGGCAGGGCGTTGCAGTACAAACCCAGGGCGAAAGCTCCATGGTAACCGTCGACGCCGCACTGGACTTCATTCGCAAACACCACGGCAGGTAGAAGCCCATCTTCGCGGTCGTGTGGTTCGGCTCCCCTCACAATCCCCACGAAGCCGCCCCCGAAGACCGGGACCTCTATGAAGACCAGCCACTCCGCGTGCGCGACTTCTACGGAGAAATCACCGGAATGGACCGTGCGTTCGGCAAGCTCCGATCAGAGCTCAGGAAGCTTGGCCTGCAAGACACCACGCTTCTGTGGTACTGCAGCGACAACGGCGGCCTGCCCGGCCTCGGAGCCACGGGCGGCCGCGGCGCCAAAGGCCAGTTGTACGAAGGCGGCCTGCGAGTGCCCGCAATCGTCGAGTGGCCCCGGAATGTACTCGCCCCTTCCGCAACCGACGTTCCATGCAGCACCTCCGACATATACCCGACATTGGCCGCTATTGCCGGCGTAACCAGCCCGCCCAAACATCCGCTCGACGGCATTAGCCTCGTTGAGCTCTTCAAAGGCAAAATGAAGCGACGACCTGCGCCCATGGGCTTCTGGGATCATCCCACCCCCGGAGTGCAGACGCCCAGCAAACTATGGATGCAGTCGCTCCTGGAGGCGCAGCAGGCCGGCAGAGAAGTCGACGATGTGGCGAGGCTGCGGTTGGACGCGGCAGAAATAAAAACCGTCTATCCGGACGACCAGTTTCCAGGCCATTCAGCATGGCTTGACTGGCCGTGGAAACTGCACCGCATCGAAAAAGCCGGCCGTGTCGAATGGTCCCTGTACAACCTCCGGCAAGACCCCATGGAGGCCCGCGATATCGCCGCGGAACAGGACCCGCGCGTCCGGACAATGAAAACGCAGCTTCAGACATGGCTCAAGTCGGTGGTCAACAGTCTCAACGGCGCCGACTACCAGTAATGCGTATTTTTTCCGATTGAATAATCTGCGCCGTGATGCGTATTACATTGCAGAGCAGGGCAGAGCAAAGACCGATAGGCCAAAAAACTCTATCGCCCACAGGATCTGTTGCGAACATGATGCTCTTCGATGCGTAACAGCAACACACGCCGGGTCCGGCAGATGCTTGCCTGAAAGCCCGGCAGGGTGAATGCGTGCGGCACGAAAATTTTTTTGGAAAAACTTATTTTTGTGTTGACGATAAGGAAACGGAACGTAGAATACCATGTTCCAGCGGACAAGCAAATGTGGTTTGGACGATGACGCTTGCCCGCTGTTCTTTTCGCCTTAGGGCGATAAGCTCTTTGACAAGTTAACAGTTGATACCACTTGAAGCAGCGAAAGTGCAGAGCACGCGGCCATATTCACGTTCGGTCGCGGGCTCCATAATTTTTCGGTGTACGCGGTCCGGAGCTTGCTCCGGGCGACATCGAAAGGCTTTCGTTGCGTGAGCGAAAGCCAGTCGATTCTTCTTATTTCGAAGAATTCCGTCCCTAAAGGGCGGATTTCAACGATATAAACTGAAGGGTTTGATCCTGGCTCAGAACGAACGCTGGCGGCGTGGCTAAGACATGCAAGTCGAACGGACCATATAATTGGGTAACTGAAAGTATGGTTAGTGGCGAAAGGGTGAGGAATAAATAGGTAACGTACCCCGAACTTCGGGATAGCGTCTGAATGCTTCGGCATTCTTCCGAAAGGGGCATTAATACCGAATGATGTCATGGTGCATAAGTATCATGATCAAAGATTTATCGGTTTGGGAGCGGCCTATTTCCTATCAGCTTGTTGGTGAGGTAATGGCTCACCAAGGCTCTGACGGGTAGCGGGACTGAGAGGTTGGCCCGCCACATCGGGACTGAGACACTGCCCGGACCTCCACGGAGGGCTGCAGTAACGAATATTGGGCAATGGGCGAAAGCCTGACCCAGCGACGCCGCGTGTAGGATGAAGC
>JAWLHD010000481.1:0-3679 GCA_041690555.1 Anaerohalosphaeraceae bacterium | reverse complement strand
GCCGTCTTAAGCATCACAATCTCCCCGCGAACCGGCAGCGGACTATGCTGCGCGTCAGCCGACGTCCGCTCTACCTCCTCGCTCGTGCGCACCGGAATCCGTTCGATCCACGCATCATAAAACTGCGACTGGTTCTGTTCCTTGATCCGGACCTTCCTGCCCACGTTCGCCTCGATAAGCTCCATAATCGTCAGCGCCGTCCGCTCAATCGCCACAACCTTCTTCGATGCCGTCACCGACTGAATCGTAACTCCCTCCTCCGCCGAATACGTCCAGAACGTCCCGATCACCGGCCGAGGAAGATGGTCCAGCACCACCCTGCCGTACCCATCGATCGCCATCACACCCTCATGCCGTATGAACGCATGACCGTCCTTGAACACCGTAATCTCCTTCACCGGCATCCTCGCCAGAAACTCACCCGGCATCGCCGGCGAACCATCCGCCGAAACGCCCGAGCCAAACCCCAGCACCAAAATAAACGCCGAAACCAGCATGACACGATACATAAGCCTTTCCTTTCCAGATGAATGAATTCGTTAGTTATTCCACCACACAAATTCTACGCATCACCCCCGCCAAGCCAAAGTAAAAACGATGTAAAATGTCTATGAGACTTTTTACACGACATTTACGGTTATACCCCGCCAAATCCTGGCGCGGACATTGTTTTATCCCTGGTTCAAGAACGCGAGAATCAGCGAAGTCCTGAACGTCCTGCTCCTCCACGGATGTCACCTGCATTGGCCCGGACTCGACGTGGACCTCGACCTCGACTCACTCCAGAACCCCCACAAATATCCGCTCGTTTATACTCCGCGCTGACCATTGCCTTGAAGTGCAAGCTTGATCACGGCTTTTTACGCCAAATTTACAATCCGCCCGACCCGCAATTCGATATAATGTAAGTAAGCCAGTTTAGACAAGGGTTTGCGCGTGGACGATAAAAAATCGATTCTGATTGTCGAGGATGAGCCAAAAATCCGCACCGGCCTCATGGACTTCCTGGAGTTCCATGACTTCCAGCCCATCGCCGCCGAAGATGGCCTCCAGGCCGACCGACTCGTCTCCAGTCGCCGCTTCGATCTCATACTCCTCGACCTCATGCTGCCCGCCGTCAGCGGCGAAGACCTATGCCGCAAATGGCGACGGCAAGGCCTCACAACCCCTATCATAATGCTCACCGCCAAAGGTCAGGAAAAGGAAAAGGTCGCCGGCCTCGACCTCGGAGCCGACGACTACATCACCAAGCCCTTCTCCCTCGAAGAACTCCTCGCGCGCATCCGCGCCGTAATGCGACGCACCGACCCCGCCAGATCCGTCAGCCGACAGTTCACGCTCGGATCGCTCTCCGTCGATCTGGCCGCACTGAAAGTCGCCTCCGACGGACAAACGCGCGCGATCAGCCCCCGCCAGGGAAAGATCCTCCAGCTCTTCGCCGCCAACCCAGGCCGAGTCATCAGCCGCGAAGAACTCTACAGAAACGTCTGGGGCGAGTCTATGGAAGAGATCGAAACCCGAACCGTCGATATGCACATAGCCAAGCTGCGCGGCATCATCGAATCCGACCCCGCGCAACCCGCCATCATCAAAACCATCCGCGGCGCAGGATACATCCACGAACCCGACCCGCAAACCGGCACGTCACAGTAACGAGGAACCCCGCGTGTACAAACGTCTCACAATAGTCTCGCTGATCATCCTCGCAGGCCTCTGCGGCCTCTGCACACTCGGCTGGTACTCGATCGGCCTCCACGCCGAAAGCCTCCGCGCACGCCGCGCAAACGAATTCATTGCCGTCGCCGAACAGATCCGCCTCGACGTAAAACGCAAACTCGATGAGTTCATCGCCGCCGAACAGAACCGCCCCTACACCGATTACCAGTACTTCTACATACCCTTCGCAGCAAACGACGCCTCCGCCCTCGTCCGATCCCCCCTCGCCGAAAACCTGGACCACGGCCTCGCCTACGGCTACTTCCAGATCGACGCCGACGGCGCGATTGTCTCGCCCTACAATCTCGCCCGCCAGGTCCCCGACGATCCTCAGGCAGCCCGCCACCTCGCCAACATCCAAAACAACCTCCTCAAAACCCTCTCCGGCGCCGGCCCAACCATCCAGCCCGAAAAAGTCGAAGAAATTGCATTTAATCAGCAAATCGCAAGGGCACAGACCGCCTCCGAACTCGCCCGAGCCTCAAACCAATCCTCCCTCAAAGCCGACACCCTCGAAGAAGAGTCAAAGGCCGCCGCCTCAAAAGCCAGAGCCGCACCTGAATTGCGCCGAGGCCAGTACCCCATCGAAAGCCTCGAAACCCAGGCTTCCCAGGTCCTCACCCAGAGCCGCGACAACGTCACCCTCAACATCTACGAAAATGTCTACGACAGCTACCGCCAGCAGCAGCGGAGCCCCCTGTCCGCCCCCCGACACCAGCAGCAATACGACTACGCCGCCGCCACAGCAGAATCCCCCGCACAAGCCCGCCCGAGCACTCAGACCCCGCCTCGTCTCGACAACCGGCAAACGCAAGCAGCCGCACAGCCCCCAACCGGCCAGGCACCGCCCCAGCCTCCCACAATCCAGATCCGCATCGAGCCATTCCGACCCATAGTCGTCCCCGACCCCGATCAAGACACCCTCATCGGAGGCCAGGTCTTCCTCCTCCGCCACGTCCAGATCGAACAGCGGCACTTCATCCAGGGCTTCCTGCTAAACGAAACCGAACTCGTCAATCAGGTCGCCGAATCCGCCGCCCGCCACGTCCTCCGCCGCGACATGCACTTCGACATCAGCCCCGCCGAATCCCCCGCCGCCTTACACACTGCAATCCTCGACTTCGGCTTCGCCGACCTCGCCCTCAATCTCTTCGAGCTCAATCCCCGCCTCATCGCCGACCAAATAAGCAGCCTCAAAAAGAGCTTCTTCGCTGTAGTCGCATTCGTATTCCTCGCCGTCACCCTCGCACAAATCAGCCTCTGGCGAACCGCCCGCGCCCACATCCGACTCGCAAAAAAGAAAGACGACTTCATCTCCGCCGTCAGCCACGAACTCCGCACCCCCCTCACAACCATCCGCATGCACACCGAAATGCTCGAAAAAGGCTGGATAAAAAACGAAGCCAAACGCACTGAATACTACGCCGCAATGCGACAGGAAACCGAACGCCTAACCCGCCTCATCGAAAACGTCCTCGACTTCTCCCGCATCCAGCGACGCCGAAAAAAATACCACTTCAAACTCGGCGACGTCAACGCCTCCATCGCCGAAGTCCTCGACATGATGACCCCCTGCGCCGCCCGCCAGGGCTTCACCATCCAGCGAGACCTCGCCCCAGTCCCCCCATTCGCCTTCGACGCCGACGCCGTCATGCAGATCGTAATCAACCTCCTCGACAACGCCCTCAAGTACGCCCGCCCCGTCGACGAAAAGACCATCTCAGTCCGCACCCGCTCCCAAAACGGCTACGCACTCATCGAAGTCGAAGACCGCGGCCCAGGCATCCCGCGCCTCCAGCGAAAGAAAATCTTCGAAGAATTCTACCGCTGCCAGGACGAATCAAAAAGAGAAACCACCGGCACCGGCCTCGGCCTGGCGCTCGTAAAACGCTTCGCACAGGCCCACAACGGCTTCGTCGAAGTCCTGAACGCCCGCCCAACAGGCGCAATCTTCCGAGTAGCC
>JAWLHD010000480.1:0-3679 GCA_041690555.1 Anaerohalosphaeraceae bacterium | reverse complement strand
CGTAGGGGTCCTGAAAGACGAGCTGCATTCGGCGGCGAAGAAGGCGCATCTGCTCGCTGCGAAGCGCGAAGACGTCGCGGCCGGAGTACATGACGCTGCCGTCGGTGGCGGGAATCAAGCGCAGGATGGTTCTGCCGACGGTTGTTTTTCCGCAGCCGCTTTCGCCGACCAGGCCGAGAGTCTTGCCGGCGGGAATATGGAAACTGACGCCGTCAACGGCCTTGACCCATCCGGCGACGCGGCGGAGCATACCCTTGCGGACCGGAAAGTGCGTCTTCAGATTGATGACTTCAACCAGATTTCTCTGCAGAGCGATCATTTTACTCGCTATAAGGTTCATCGTCTTCGGTTTCATAGTCGGGAGCGTGCCAGCATGCGACGGATCGGCCCGGGCGCACCATGCGCAGTTCGGGCTCCAAGGTCTGACATCTGCGGTCGTTAGCGCCTATGGGGCACCGCGGATGAAATTTGCAGCCGGCAGGAAAACACTGTGGATCGGGGACCGCGCCGCCGATGACGTCGAGGCGTTCGCAGCGGGCGCCGAGTCGTGGCAGGGAACGAAGCAGGCCTTGTGTGTAGGGGTGCAGCGGCTCTTCGAAGATGGCCTCGACGTCGGAGCGTTCGGCAACACGCGAAGCGTACATGACGACCACATCGTCGGCGTTTTCGGCTACGACGCCGAGATCGTGTGTGATCAGGAGAACGGACATCTGCGTCTCCTGCTGGAGGCGGCGGAGGAGTTCGAGGATCTGGGCCTGGATGGTTACATCAAGCGCCGTGGTGGGTTCGTCGGCGATGAGCAGCGCGGGGCTGCAGCTTAAGGCCATGGCGATCATGACGCGCTGGCGCATGCCGCCGGACATCTGGTGCGGATATTCTCTGACGCGTCGCTCGGGGTCGGCGATACCCACGAGTTTGAGCATATCGGCGGCGTGGCGCCAAGCATCGGTTTCTTTCATGTTCTGATGCAAGCGAACGACTTCGACGATCTGCCGGCCGACGGTATATACGGGGTTGAGACTGGTCATCGGCTCCTGAAAAATCATTGCGATGTCGTTGCCGCGAACGGCGCGCATGCGGCTTTCTTTGGCGTTGAGCAGGTCCTGTCGCTTGAACCATACCCTGCCGCGAGTGATTTTGCCCGGCGGGTCCGGTATGAGGCGCAGGATGGACAGGGCCGTTACGCTCTTGCCGCATCCGCTCTCACCGACGAGGGCTACGGTTCTGGCCTTGCCGACATCGAAACTGACATCGTTTACGGCGGCGATTTCACCGGCTTCGGTCTGGAAGCTGACTGTCAGACCCCGAACAGAAAGAAGAGTATCTTTCTTGCTCATGCGGCGCCCCTCAGTCGCGGATCAATGGCATCTCGTAAGGCGTCCCCGACGAGGTTATAGGCAAGGACAGCCAGAAAGATCGCTATGCACGGCGGATATACCATGTGCGGCGCGATACTAAGCGAGTCGTACGCGGTGCGAAGAATATTGCCCCATGACGGGTCGGGGGCCTGAACCCCGAAGCCGAGCCAGCTTAAGCCTGCTTCGACGAGAACAGCATTGGCGATGCCGAAGGTTATACTGACAAGGACAGGGGCAAGCGAGTTGGGCAGTATGTGGCGGAACATGATGCGAGCGTGGCCTATACCGAGAGAGTGCGCGGCGACAACGTAGTCCTGGCCTTTGATGCGCATGAATTCGCCTCGCGCGTAGCGGGCTATACCGGTCCAACGGGTCAGACCGATGACGATCATGACGTTGAGAATGTTCGGCTCCAGCCAGACCATTATCGCGAGAATAAGAAAGAACACGGGGAAACAGATAACGATCTCAATGATGCGACTGATGATCATGTCGACTATTCCGCCCCAGTAGCCGGCAAGGCCGCCGAGGACGATGCCGATTATCGCGGCTATGCCCATGGAAACGAAGCCCACTTTGACAGATACGGCGGTGCCGTGGATCATGCGGGCGGCAAGGTCGCGGCCGAGTTCGTCGGTACCGAGCCAGTGGCGTCTGGAAGGCGGTTGGAGGAAGTCGCTGGTCTGTTCGTATTCGTGATAAGGAATCAGGGGCCAAATGGCAAAGTCCTCTGATGAAAGCTCTTTTTTGGCATCGAACTGAGGGAGGTTAAATGGCAGGGACTTGTTGATCCATTGCGGTCCGGTGCGGCGGGCCTGGAACAGCTCGACAATGGCGGGGAAATACCAGCGACCTTGGTATTTGCAGACAATGGGCTGATTGGTCGCCAGGAGCGGACTGAAGATCCAGACGGCAAACATGAGCCCGACGACGATAAGGCCGGCGAGGCCGCGACGGTTCCGGCGGACGCTTCGCCACACCGACAGCCAGTATCCTTCGGACCGATCCGGCAAACTGGGCAAATTCGTCGGTTCAGTCATAGGCGATCCTCGGATCCACGAGGGGGTAGCTCAGGTCGGCAAGCAGAGTACCGAGCAGGACAAGGCAGGCGGTGATAAACGTCAGCGCCATGATGGTCGGATAATCGCGGCTCATCATGCTTTCGAAGAAGAGGCGTCCCATGCCGGGCCAGTTGAACATTACCTCGAGGATTACTGAGCCGCCGATGACGGCGGGCAAAAGCAGACCGAAGAGCGTTACAACTGGGATGAGGGCATTGCGGAAACCATGTCGCATAATGACGTGCCTTTCGCAAAGGCCTTTGGCTCGTGCGGTTCTGACATAGTCCTGCCTGAGAACCTCAAGCATGTTCTGGCGCACAAAGCGGGCGTAATAGGCAAGCGCTCCGTAGCTGAAGCAAAATGTAATCAGGGTGTAATGCTTGATGAGGTCGGCCGCCTTTCCGAATGCTGTGAGCTGCTCATAGTCGTCGGATTTCATGCCCTGAAACGGCAGGAGGTTCCACTGGACGGCTATAAGCAGTATTAACGGTACGGCCATGACGTAGCTCGGCACCGAATAGAGCGCGTAGAGGACGGTGCTGCTGACGGTGTCGAACCAGCGGTTTTGGCGGGCGGCCGAGTAGATGCCTATGGGGATGGCAACGGCGAGGCTGATGCCGAGGGAGAGTATGGCCAGTGACATCGTGGGCCAGAGTCGTTCGCGGATCTTGTGCCAGACGGGGCGGCGATCCGTGGACATCGACGGGCCGAAATCTAGGCGCGCGAGGCGCCAGAGCCACTGGCCGTATCGTTTCAGTACGGGCTGGTCCAGTCCGTAGTATTGGCGCAGCTCCTCGTAGACGCGGACGGAGACCTGACTGTCCATAATACCCTGCGTCTGGAGCTGAGCGGGGTCACCCGGCGCAAGGTTGATCACGAAGAACGTCACCAGCGTTATGCCGAAGAGCGTCGGAACGGCAAGTATAAGTCTGCGGATTGCGTATCCCAACATGTCAGAGGTTCACCTGCACATTACGGCCGGGCCGGCATCCACCAGTTGTAGTAACCCGGATGAAAATTGTAAATGCCTCTCGGACTGAACTGTACGCCGCCAATGCGCTTATTGATCGCCGAAAGTGTCGGGCGATTGTAAATCCAGGTGTATGGCTGATCATCATAGAGTATCTTGTGGATTTCCTGATAGATTGCTTTCCTTTTATCCGGGTCGAATTCTCGCCTGCCGGCTTCGAACAGTTCATCGACCCGGGGGTTGGAATATCCGATATAATTGCGTCCCACGTCGTATTGCTCGGTTCGCCA
>JAWLHD010000479.1:0-3701 GCA_041690555.1 Anaerohalosphaeraceae bacterium | reverse complement strand
TCAACATCAGCGTCGTTGTTGTGCAGTTCACTGAAAACTCTTACATAGGTCCAGCTATCATCTTTCCTGTCACGCTGTGCCATCTTCGCCCTCGAAGCCCCGGAAGCCTCGAACTCCACGTAGTACAGCCGCAGCTCGTCTGCTGAAACCCACGGATCAATCATGTCATACCCCGTCGAAACAAGCTCACTAAGCACGCGCTCGCTCGTGAATACCCCGTCGGGCGTGTCGCGATATGCCTCCATCAATCGCCATTTCCCCGAACCCGCATCACGCCGGCTGAAATACATCGTCAACCCATCCCTTGACAGGCACGGATAAGCCGCACGCTCAGTCGCCGATAGGTTCAACTCGGAAATCAGTTCCGGCGCACTCCAGCCCCCCATCAAAGGAGCCACTATAACAAGAACCACCAACCCACTAATTGCAACAAGCGCATTCTTCATCACGTTCATTTCTCCACCCCTTTCCTTTCTAAGCCCCTCTTCTTGTTTTATCTGCGATTGTCCGTTAACACGGCGTCAAGCCTCACTACTGCTGCTTTCTGACGGCGTATAGATTCTTGCTGCCAAACGGTTCCGGCTCACTGAACCAGTAGCCTTCGAATTCTCTTTGAAAATAACTCACCGGCCTGCCAACAACATGTGGCTGCGGGTTCACATATTTATCAGTCTGCCAGACCGTAACTATGAACGTGCCGTTCTCCGACAAGTGTTCCCGAATATTCTGCATGGCAGACGAGAACAACTTCTCATCCACAATATGCTGCGCCACGCTTATCATTATTATGACATCGAACTCACCCTCCAGCTTGTGTCTGCACACGTCAATCTTCTTGAACTTGAACCCAGGGAACCTCTCCGCAAGTCCGCCAAACAACTCGTTCGTGATGTCGATCCCGAGGTAATCGGTTCCGCCACTATCTCGAAACACCTCCGCAAAAATACCCGTGCCGCAACCAACGTCGAGCATCTTCACCTTGCCAAAATCGATCCCCTGCTTCCTGCAGAACGCCAGGAAAATCGCCCTCTCTTGCTCGTATTCTGCAACGTTCTCCTCTTCCGACTGCGTCCAGTTACCAACTCCACGACATGCGAATCCATGTTTCTTGTGACGTTCTTTCCAGTATTGCTCCGGCCGGTACTTCGGCGGGCGGATCATGTCTCTAAGTTTCCACAAAGGTCGAAAAACCATCTTCCGAAGCCTGTACAATGCACTCTGCTCGTGTTCGCTTCCGTTTACCATTTCTGCTCCATATCAGCCGTTCAATGCTCCCGAACTACACCACATTGGCAAGTCCCATCGGCTCAGGATAGCACATCTTCTGTGCGAAATCGACCTCCGAGCCTGTCCGGCCGACATACATATCAATACCTGCTATTGAATCAAATACCCGCTGGCAAGTCTCACAAGCCACAAATCCCCTCCCAACTCCTCCTCGTTGCCCGAAGACGAAATCCGCGACGGCACACCAACCGCCCCGTCAATCTCCTGCATATACGAAAACCTTAGCTCGCCCAGAAGCCCCCCGTCGCCGCCGACAAACTGAATCTCCTCTACAAGGTCGCCCTCCATGTCGATCGCATAAACCATCTTCACCTCGCCGCAGTCCAATACAACCGTCGCCCTGCCGCCTTCGACCGCCGTCTCGAAGCGAATCCTCCTCCTCGCTGCGTCTCGCCGTATCGTATCGATCGTGTGCAGCCCCTCCCAAGGCCGGCCTATGCCCGCGAAAATGCCCCCCGTCCGCACGCCGCTGTACGACTTCACGATCCTACCCTCAGCATCGTGGACACACAGGCCGCTGACGTCCCCGGAGATCTCATGATCCCCGACCCTAAGACTCAGCAGCGCCCTGTGTGTCCTGCCCGCCGCGAAGACAAATGGCATCCGCCCCGTCCCGCGCACGGGCCGACCCCCTGCTTGCCCCTCCACGACAAAATACGTCCATCCCCGCCGCCGCATATCGTCCCGACCGTCGATCAGCGTCGTTCGCCGAGGCCAGTCGCACTTGAAGTAGTCCTCCTCAAGCGCATTGCAGTGGCGAGTAGTCCACGATGCCGACGACTCATCCGCCCCGCCGCTCGCCGCGATAATAAGAAGATCCCTCCCGCGGCTGCCTATATAACCGTTCACCGGCGCATCGCCCTGAACCTCCGAAATGAAGTCCGCTAATCCCGGCGAGTCCGTCGGCAAACGCGTCACCGAGTAATCGCTCTGCCACATGCGGTGATTCTCTAAGGTGATTGTATTGCTACGCGGATCATAACGGTAATTGCCCTTGTCGTTTTGCAGCCATTGGCAGTACCTCTGCCGCCCCTCGTGATCCGCCACCACCTTCCTCATCATCACCGGCCCGTCAACGCCCTCCGGATAGTAATACCAGAACTGGCGCATGTCCTCTTTATTCGACTTGCCTGCAATTGTGGCAGGCACGGTGTACACCGCCTCGCCGCCTTGAGCTTCCACCGTCCGGTCCGCCTGCGATATAGCCACCACAGCCGCCGTGCCCATCACCGTCGCCGCCGCCGACAATGCAACCGCCGCTGCCTGCCCCCCTGCCGCACCGACCGCCCCCGCCGCTATGCCCACCTTCAGCGTCGCGGCCGTAACTGCAACCTCAGCCGCCGCCGACTCGCTAACCGCCGTCATCTTCCCGAACAGCACAAGCGCAGTCAACAGCGACCCCCTCCCTAATCCTCGGCGGGACAACTGTTTTGCAAGAGAGTTCTTCGCGCGATAAAACAAAGCCCGAACGCTCAACTCCCTCATCCCCATCGTCTCGGCGATCTCTTTGTAAGACATCCCGTCATAACACCGCATCGTCAGTACCGCACGATGCCGCGGCTCCAGGTGGCCCATCGCCGCGAAGATGATCTGCTTCACCTCCGCGTTCACAAGGTTCGCCAGTCCTTCGCCCCCTTCGGGACCACCGCATATCCGGCTGCCGTCGCCCGGCACTAACTTGCTCCGCCACTTATCCCCGTAATGCCTGCGCAAACGGTTAAACGCGATCCCGTGCAGCCACGATATGAAACGGTCGCCCCTCTTCAGCTTGTCAAACACCCTGACCATCTCTAACAATACCTCCTGCACAATATCCTGAGTAAGCGACTCGTCAAGCGTAATCCGAAACACATACCTGCGCAAACTCTCCTCGCCCGCCGACGCCAGAAGACTCATGCTCTCTTCGTCGCCGTTCCGGGCTTTTTCAACCAGTTCCCTGTAATCCCTGATGCCGTCCATAAACTCAAAATAAACCACTACTAAGTGCAGCGTTTTGAAAAAACGTGATGCGTTATTTTCAAAAAAATGAAAAAATGTGAAAAAACACGAAAAGAAAACTCACTCAAAACGCCAAATTGACAAAAAAATCGCACGGATTGGCAGGCAAATACCCGCCAAAAGCCCGATTTCGCCGGCAAAATCAAAGAAAAAACGGCCTCCAAACCGGACCTATTCTAACATAAACCACGCCCCTTTGCAACCCCTTTCCCTCACACAATCCCGCTTTTTAGCGCACAAACCACGTTTTTTACAAATCTTTTACAAAACCCGACCCCCGACATGCGTTATACTAATGACGGCCTCAGCAACCATTCTTTAATTTAAGGAGATTCCAAATGACCACAAAAATCCCGCTTTTCAGCGCAATATCAAGCATTTTTTTGACCGCCATCGCATACCCCCAACCAGCCGCA
>JAWLHD010000478.1:0-3719 GCA_041690555.1 Anaerohalosphaeraceae bacterium | reverse complement strand
AACGGTAAGCTTCACAGGTACCGGCGACCAAAGCTCCTTCTGGTTCCTGTGCCAAGCCTCCGGCAGCGCATCCCCGGTGTAATACGCCGTCTCAGTGCCCGCTCGACACGCATACTCCCATTCCGCCTCCGTCGGCAGCCGGTAAGCCCGCCCCTCGCGCACGCTCAGCCACTCGCAAAAACGCACCGCGTCATGCCAGCTAACATGCACCACCGGCTCGTCGTCCTCGCTGGAAATCCCATGAATGCCGCGATACTTCCTGTGCTCCGGGTCGAACTGCTCATACTGCGCGTTCGTCACCTCCGTAACGCCAATCCGGAATCCGCGAGATATCCTCACGCGGTGCGCCGGACGTTCGTCGAAGTCCCCGCCTTCCTCCTGCCCCATCAAAAACGTGCCCGCCTCGATACGAGCCAGTTTCATCCCAACGGAGTTTGTTGTGTACTCGTGCGTTTCCATCGGCAAACCCCCTCCCGCCCACGCGCACCCGCCGCACTGTAGCCACATCACCATTGCGACCAGAGAATACCTCATTGCATCGTCCTCCCAAAAGTGTCTCTTCTCTTCTTGCTTCTGCCAAAACTACCAGAATACCTGCGTCGTGGCAATTCTTTTGCAAAACAGTAAACACCCGCGCCGCTCCAATAATTTACCGGACTATGCCTGTCGAGAGGTTGACCTGCGATGGCAACACGTGTATAATCAAGCATTTAGGCGACTTACAAAGTTCTTCCAGAGGCAGCACATGAAGATCAAACTCACTTTCCTCGGCGCTGCCGGCAACGTAACCGGCTCGCGGTATCTGATTGAAGTCAATGGCGTCCGCATTCTCGTCGACTGCGGCCTGTACCAGGAACGCCAGTTCCAGGACCGCAACTGGGAGCCGTTCCCGATCCCCCCCTCCAGCCTCGACGCCGTGCTCCTCACCCATGCGCACCTGGACCATTGCGGCCTGCTCCCAAAACTCGTAAAGGACGGCTTCAAGGGCCCGGTCTACTGCACAGAACCAACCGCCAGGATTGCCCAGATCGTGATGCTCGACGCAGGCCACATCCAGGAAGAGGACGCCGCCTACAAGCGAAAACGCCACAAAAGAGAAGGACGAATACCCCCGCGCCCCGTAGTGCCGCTCTACACCGTAGATGACGCCGCCGCCTGCGAACCGCTGTTTTCACCCGTCAAATACGAGCAGGTCGTTAAGATCAACAACTGCGCCGAAGCAACCTTCCACGAGGCAGGCCACATCCTCGGCGCCTCGATGATCAAACTCAGGCTCTACTGCAACGGCCAGAAACGAACCATCCTCTTCTCCGGCGACGTCGGCAGAGACGGCAAACCCCTGATAAACGACCCCACCGATTTCGACCATGCCGACTACGTCCTCGTCGAATCGACCTACGGCGAGCGAGTCCACCAGGACATCGACGACATAAAGGAAAAACTCGCCGAAGCTGTTAACGCCACAAAAGCCGACGGAGGCAACGTAGTCATACCCAGTTTCTCCGTTGAACGAAGCCAGGAAGTCCTCTATTACCTCAACGAACTGCTTATGGAAAAAAAGATACCCCCGCTAATGACATTTCTCGACAGCCCTATGGCAATCAAGGTCACCGAGGTCTTCATGGCCCACCCTGACCTGCTCGACGAAAAGATGAAGGCCCTTCTTGCCAACAATTCCTCTCCCTTCGATTTCAAGGGTCTCAACATGACCCGCACAACGAAGGAATCAAAAGCAATCAACAATATTCGAGGCACGGTGGTAATCATCGCCGGCTCCGGAATGTGCACCGGCGGCCGCATCAAGCACCACCTTGTAAATAACATCTCCAGACCCGAATGCACCATCCTCTTCGTCGGCTACCAGGCCGCCGGAACACTCGGCAGACAGATTCTCGACGGCAATAAGGAAGTCCGAATCCTCGGGCAGATGCGTCAGGTCAACGCAAAGGTCGTACGTGTCCACGGTTTCAGTGCCCACGCAGACCGCAAGGAACTGCTCCAATGGCTGGGCGCACTGAAGAACCGTCCCCGCCACGTTTTCGTAGTCCACGGCGAAACCCAGGCCGCCAACGCCTTCGCCGATCATCTGCGCCAGCACAACGGATGGCAGGTTACGGTGCCCGGCTACCAGGACCAGATAGTGATCGACTGAAGAATGCGCAACCATACGCAACTTTTCGCCGCGCTGGCAAGATCGCGATTCAGAAGCAAATTCGCACTCGGCCCCGCCGACGTCAGCTACGTCCGCTCCAGGCAAATGGACGAACTCGCCGCACACGCCCGCAAATTCATCACCGAACGCCTCGCCCCCGCACAGCCCGCAAACGACGGCCGACAAACCCCAACCAAAGGCCACCCAGTATTCATTGCACAACATGCCGTCGCCGCCTGCTGCCGTTCCTGCCTCGCAAAATGGCACCACATCGACAAGGGACGCCCCATGACCGAAGCCCAAATCGATGCCGTGGTAGATGTCATCTGCACCTGGCTGCGGCGGCAGTTGCAGGCGTCTGATGCCGGCATAAGTGCACGGAGCAATCAACAGCCAACACTCTTCCAGGAGCCCGCCGAACCAACGGAGACCCGACAATGAGAATCATCGATCTGCGAAGTGATACTGTTACTCTCCCAACCCCCGAAATGCGTCAGGCGATGTTCGACGCAGCCCTTGGCGACGACGTCTTCGAAGAAGACCCCACAGCCATCCGCCTCCAAACCGTCGCCGCCGCCCGCACCGGCAAGGCCGCCGCGCTCCTCGTCCCAAGCGGAACAATGGCAAACCTCGTCGCCGTGCTCACCCACTGCGGCCGGGGCGACGAAGTCATCCTCGGCGACCAGTGCCACACGTTCCGCTACGAGGCCGGTGGAATCGCCGCCCTCGGGGGCGTCCACCCCTTCACCGTCAGGAACCAGCCAAATGGCGACATGCACCTCGACGACGTCGCCGCCGCAATACGACCCGACGACGTGCATTTTCCCCGCACGCGACTGATCTGCCTGGAAAACACCCACAACCGTTGCCGCGGCGCCGTGCTAACGCCCGATTACACCGCCTCCGTCGCACGCCTTGCTGCCGATAATAACCTCGCACTGCACATCGACGGCGCCAGAATCTTTAATGCCGCCGTTGCCCTCCGCTGCGACGTTCGCGAGTTGACCCGGCATGCCGACTCGGTCAGCTTCTGCCTCAGCAAAGGCCTCGCCGCGCCCGTCGGCTCGCTCATCTGCGGCTCCGAAGATTTCATAGCCCGCGCCCGCCGTATACGCAAATCCCTCGGCGGCGGCATGCGCCAGTGTGGCGTCATCGCAGCCGCCGGACTGATCGCCCTCGAAAAAATGGTCGACCGCCTCGCCGACGACCACGCCAACGCCCGCCGTCTCGCCGAAGGCCTCGCCCAAATCCGCGGCCTCTCCGTCGACCTCGACAGCGTCAAAACAAACATGGTCTACTTCAACATCGCAACCGACAGCCTCACGCCCGACCAGTTTGTCCGACAACTCGACCAACGCGGCGTAAAATGCCTCGCCCTCGGCACAATCGGCTTCCGCATGGTCACACACTACGGCATCGAGCCGCCGGATATCGACCGGACACTCCAAGTCATGCGCGACGTCATGAAAAAGAGTTAAATCTCCTCCGCGGTGCCATCTTCGCCTAACTGTACAACCTGCTCGCCGCACCCAAAGCCTGGACCAAAGCGCCTCATGCATAGCGGTTG
>JAWLHD010000477.1:0-3733 GCA_041690555.1 Anaerohalosphaeraceae bacterium | reverse complement strand
GGCTTTTGACGGCGGCGGCGGTTGTCTTTGGCATAGTGTGGGGGCGCAGCGAGGGTCCGGCAGGCGTGATCATTGTCGCGGCTGTCACAACACCAGCCTTGATATTGCTGGCTGTTACATTTGCGCTGGTGGGGAAGTTCACAAAGGATTTTGTAGTGCCGATCATGGCGTTGCGCAACTGCACGTGCACCGCAGCCTGGCAGGAATTCTGGGGAATGCTGGGCGCCAACAAGGGCAGATTCGCCGTGTACATTCTGTTTCAGGTGGTGATCGCCCTGGTCATCGGATTCATCACGGGCATAATCGTGCTGGCGACCTGCTGCTGTGCAGCTTGTATAATGGCGATTCCTTACATTGGGGCGGTGTTTCTGCTGCCGCTGAGCGTTTTCATGCGTGCGTACTCACTGTTTTACCTGGCACAGTACGGTACCGCTTACAATGCTATTGCTCCGGCGCCTCAACCGGAAGCGCCACCGCAATATGACCCTGCACCAAGGCAATATACACCGCCGTCTGTGCCGCCCATTCAGGGGCTTTGATCACGGTTGAGCTGCATTGTCCAGTGGCGTCAGTCGCCAGTAAAGTATCGGCGGAGAGCCGTGCGCACTCGCTGGTAGCGGGACGGCGGATCAGCTTCGATAATCTGCGGTTGCTGTTCCTTCGCCGTTACCTGCTCAGTTTGCTGTGCTTCTGCAATTTGTTCCGTCACATAGGGTTTGGCTTCGACCTTGAACGGCCCGTCCAGTTTCAATGTTGCGGTGTAGGGGCCCTTTACGTTTTGAGGCTCTCGCCACGAGAGCGAACATGTGCCGCCTCAGCCATACTCGAAGTTGAAGGTCTGCTCGTAATCGCCATCCTTGTTGCGGATATGAAGTTTGGGAGGTGCGGGGCGCGCCCCTTCTCGCATGATAGTGATCGTCTCGCCCATCCGGCCGGCGAGCGTCTGCCCAAAACTATACGCAGAGCGGCCTTTGTTAGCGGTTACGCTTCCGATTATTGGCTCGCCTATTTCGAGGGTTTGAGTCTGGCCTTCGGCGATGGTGAACACACCTTTGTTTTCAGCACGCAGAACCGCGGTAAGCTTCCAAAGAGCGCCGTCGCTGTCTTTCTTCTCGATCTCCCAGTTTGCCATGCGGTACTCGCCCTCCGGAAGGTCCACGCCGTCGGCGTCTGCAGATGTGCGGATGTAGCAGTTACCGCGTTTCACAATGAAGCTGCCGATTTCACCTTTGCAGGCAAGCTTGCCCCTGGGAGCATCGAGGGCTGAGCCGGCATACTGCGCAGCGTCCAGCCAGATGGCGATCTGTGCATCCTTCCATTTTGCCGGGATCGAGGCGGTGTTGTCGAATACCCAGACCGCCTTGAGCCGATCGAGGGCTTCCAAGGGGGATAAATCCGTTATGCGGTTGCCGTTCAGGCGCAGATCGGCCAGTTCGGAGAGACCAGCGGCCGGCGATACGTCTATCAGCTCGTTGTTGCTCACGTCGAGAAAACGCAACTTTGTGAGGCCTGCTGCCGCGGCGATGTCCGTAAGGCGGTTGTTGTTGACATACAGGCTGGTCAACTCAGTCAGATGTGCCACAGGCGACAGATCGGCAATCTTGTTGCCATAGAGCAGCAGATTGACCAGGCCCGTCAGCTCCTTTATCGGGGAGATATCCTCGACGGCGTTATCGTGCAGGCAGAGATAGGTCAGCTTATTGAGCTTCGCGATTGGCGCGATATCGCTGATCTTGTTGCGGTGCAGACAGAGCGATGTCAGGCTGGCTGCATGTTCAAGACCGCCGAGGTCGGCGATATCGTGGGCGCCGGCATACAGACGAGTCAGCCGGAGCATATCTTCGGGGGTGGGCTCGGCCACGCCAAGGGTCTTTTCGACGATCGTCTTGAGGTTGGGATCAGTGAATTTGACCGGCTCGGCACCCCATGTAAACGCCGCGACCGCAAGCACGGCCCCCGCCACAAACATCGACTTCTTCATAGTGGACCTCGCTTTCCGATGGCGTTTGCCATCTTTAATTAAGGATGCAGTCAGCTTAGCAATCGTTAGGCAAATCTGCAAGAGAAATTACCCCCCGGACGATCGCCGCCGGTGCGATGTCGGACAGCGGTTTTTTGGCGACTACCGAGCGGTCGGACGTTAAAATCGTCATCTTTGGTGTCAGAACAGTCGGCACGTCAATCTGGTCTTGAGTCAGGAGCATGCAGATGAAGGCGAACAAGAACAGCAAGCGCATATCGAAAAAAGCGGGGCTTCCGCCCGGCTCGCTGATCCACGTCGGGGAGCGGAAGACAGACAAGCCGCGCATCACGGTGATGGACTACAACGAGCAGCGTTTTCAAGAGAAGGAAATGGCCACCGTCGACGAATGCCTCGCCTTCAAGGGTGATTCGACGGTTACGTGGATCAACGTCGATGGTCTGCACGAGATCGACATAATCAGCAAGCTGGGCGGGTGTTTTGAAGTGCACCCGTTGATCCAGGAAGACATTCTGAACACGAACCAGCGGCCGCGCTTTCAGGATTGTGACGCGTACATGTTTGTCGTGCTGCGGATGCTAAGTTATGACTCGGCGAATCAACGGGTCGAGAGCGAGCAGGTGAGCGTGATTTGCGGCGAAGGTTTCGTTTTGAGCTTTCAGGAACGCATCGGAGACGTTTTCGACGTTATCCGCGAGCGGGTTCGCAGGGCCGGCGGAAGGATTCGCAAGTGCGGTTCGGACTATTTGCTGTACTGCCTGCTCGATTCGGTGGTGGACAACTACTTCAATATACTGGAGAACTTCGGTGAGCGGATCGAGACGCTGGAGGAAGAGCTTCTCAGTGCGCCTTCGGAGGATCTGCTCAAGCGGGTTCACAGCCTCAAACGCGATCTCATCACTTTGCGCAGGAGCGTCTGGCCTCTCCGCGAGCTTGTCAATGCGCTGGACAAGACGGACTCCAAGCTGATCGCCCGGACGACCCATCCATATCTTCGGGACCTTTACGACCATACGATCCAGGTAATTGAAACCGTGGAGACGTTTCGGGATATCGCGGCAGGGCTTCAGGACATCTATCTGTCGAGTATCAGCAACCGCATGAACGCCGTAATGAAGGTGCTGACAATTATCGCAACTATCTTTATTCCGCTGACGTTCATCGCGGGCGTGTACGGCATGAATTTCGATAATATGCCCGAGCTGCACTGGCGCTACGGGTACGCGGGCGTGTGGGGAGCCATGATATGCGCGGCCGCAGTGATGCTGGTGTATTTCAAGAAGAAGAAGTGGCTGTAGACATCAAGGTCGCCGTCGGCAGGCAATCTTCTATTCGACTGCCGGACGGTTCGGCTCAGCGGCCTCGGTGAGCGTATTTCTGATGCGTCCGCGAGCGCGGAAGAAAAGATTGCGAGCGTCCTCAAGTATCATATACAGAGAGGGTACAAGCAGCAGGGTAATCATAGTGGCAAACGCCACGCCGAATGCCAGGCTGATTGCCATGGGAACGAGGAATCGCGCCTGAAGGCTTTTCTCCATCAGCATGGGTGCAAGCCCGAAGAACGTCGTCGCGGTGGTAAGCATGATGGGACGAAAGCGGCGAGTGACGGAATCACGCACGACGTCCTGGAGAGGTATGCCCGCGCCCCGCTCGCGGTTGATCAGGTCGATCATAATCAGCGAGTCGTTTACGACAACTCCGGAAAGAGCGACAATTCCGAAAAAGGACAGGAATCCTATGTTGTAGGTTACA
>JAWLHD010000476.1:0-3737 GCA_041690555.1 Anaerohalosphaeraceae bacterium | reverse complement strand
CCTGCCCTTGCAAAGTGCCAAGCCCATCCTGCCCTTGCAAAGTAGCGAGCCCATCCTGCCCGCGCAAGCCCAGGCGCCTTGCCCAGGTCAGGCCCAAGCAAAATAGACGCAGAAAAACATTTTCCCGTTTTCAAACCCGAACAAATACCATATAATCGACACAACAGCGGGGGAGGACCGTTTGCGGCACGTTAAGCAGGAAAACGCCTGATGAGTTTATCAATCGTAATACCCGCCTTTGAAGAAGGCAAGAAGATCGCCCGAGACATCCGCGCAGCCACCGCATTCCTCAAAGACCACAACATCCCCGGCGAGATCATCGTCATCGACGACGGAAGCGAAGACGACACCGCCAGAGCCGCCGAAAAAGTACCCCCAACCGTCGGCATCCCGTGCCGAGTCTTCCGACTCGAAGCCAACCGCGGCAAAGGCTACGCCGTCCGCACCGGCGTAAAACACGCCATCGGCGAATACATCATGTTCGCCGACAGCGGCTGCTGCGTACCCTACACCAACGTCCTGCACGGCCTCGAAATGATCCAGAACGGCGAGTGCGAAATTGCACACGGCTCAAGAAAAATGGCCGGCTGCAGAATCAACCGCCCCCAAAGCCGCTGGCGCAGAATCTGCTCAAAAGCATTCCGATTCGTTGTACACGCATGGCTCAAAATGCCCCCAGACCTCACCGACACCCAGTGCGGATTCAAAATCTACCGGGCGCAAGTCGCAAAAAAGCTCTACGCCGAATGCGTAACCGAAGGTTTCAGCTTCGACGTCGAGATCATCGTCCGTGCCCACCGCTACGGCTACAGAATCAAGGAATTCCCCGTCGAATGGACCTGCGACTGCGACAGCAGAATCTCACTCAGCCGCACCTCGCTGCGAGTCTTCCGCGAATTGATCAAAATAAAAAGAATCCTCGGCAAAGAGCAACTAAACGCCGCCGCCCAAGCCGTAAAAACCTGACCCAAAAAAAAGGCTCAACGCCGCCCCCGTCCACCGCCCGCCATTACGATCCCGGCACAGATGGCAGCCCCTGCGTGTTCCGGATCATCTCGCCGACCTGCTGGAGCGTCTCCACGTCAATCTGGCGGAGCTTGCCCTTGTAGTCGGGACCCACGTTGATGGAGAAGATATTGCCGTACTTCACCGCCCCAAGGTAATCCTGGTAGAGTTTCTCCGCCGGATGCGCAAGGTGATCGTGCTTCGGCAGCGAATAAAACCAGTCCGCGCCGCCGGCGCGGTGCGGCCCTTTCGGCAGAATGGGGTAAGTGAACTCCGCCAGGAGGTAGCCCTGATAATCCTCATCGCCGGTGTCACGACCCACGCCGGTTCTCTGGCTGACCGGAGCGGGTCGCCCGTGCTCGCCCAAACGAATATCCCCGGCCCTTTCGCCATGATTGAAGCCGATGAAACAGCCCGGCTGAAATTGCTTGCACCACTGCACAGTCTCAGCATGGCCAAGGCCGCCATCGGTTTGCGCATGATCAAACCAGATGTATTCGATCACCCCGTATCGCGTCAGCAGTTCCTTGAGCTGCGCCTTCTTCAATTCGCCATTCTTCATGTCGGGCCACGTCCAGTCGCCTTCCGAATAATACAGCGCAAGCTTGATGCCGTATTTGTCGCAAGACCTGCGCAACTCCGCCAGCACGTCACGACCGAGAGGCGCATTGGTGACTTTCCACTCGGTCGTCTTCGTGTCCCACAGGCAGAAGCCGTCGTGGTGCTTCGTCAGGAACAGGATGTAACCCATGCCGGCCTCCTTGGCGGTGCGAGCCCACTGGTCCGTATCCAATTCGGTCGCCCGGAAAAATGACACATCCGTAACGCCGTGCGTCCATTCTCTGCCCGAAAAAGTACTGAAGCTCCAGCAGACAAACATGCCCCACTTGAGGCCCTTAAGTTCCTCCGTGCGTTTCATCATGTCCGCCGGCTCAGCCCCGGCCGCAAACACCACCAGAGGCAACAATGCCATAAAGGTCCATTTCATACCAACTCCACTCCTTTTCTCCAAGACTTCTCGTCCACTTCGTCCTCCTCCTTCATGTCTCCCACCCATTATACCACCCCCGGCCCATAAGATACACCCTCGCCAAAGGCCCTTCCGCTCCATTCAACGCACGAAACCTCGTGCACGGTACCACGCCAGAAACTCCCCAGCCGCCGCCGGATCGCCGAACAGCAAACGTTCATTCACCCCCGCCAGCCGCTCCCCGCCTGCGCGTCCTCACCCGGTACATCCGCTCGCTCACCCCGCCTTCGCGCTCGAACCGCGTCGCCTGCGCCGCCAACTGCCGGTCCAGCAAACTGCCCGCCACGCCGATCAGCGTCAGAGCCGCATTCGCCGCCGCCTCCGCATGGCTCGGCAGCGCGCACTCCGCGCCCGTCCACACATATCAGCCGGCTCCGCCCGCTCCCCCTTCCTGAGTAAACACAAACTCCAACTCCTCGATCCCCTGCCACTCCCGCCCCTTCCGACGCCTCACCTTCCCCAACAGTGTCGCCGCCGCGCACCCCGGACACAGACGATGATCCACACACACCTGCATATCCCCCTTACCGTCCGCATAAGTCGCCGCCAACTCCCGTACATGCGAAAGAATCGCCGCATAATCACCGCCTGCAATACGCTCGCCGATTCCATCCAGTACCCTCTTCGCCAACTCCTCCTCATACGCAAACTGAATCACGTACTCCCGCTCCCGCCGCTTATACTTCCGACACGCCCGGCAATACGGATATTTCTGCCGCGCAACGATCAGAACCCCCAGCGTCCCAAGCGCCGCCCCGCCGAGATCCGCAAAATACGAAAGCGTCGTCGCCGCCGCACCCGTCGTCATCTCACCCCCGAACTCCTTCTTCACCGCCGACGAACCCAGGTTCCACTTCATGTACTCCGAAAAACTGATCAGCTCGCTGAGCTTATACATTCCGTCGTCGATCCCCTCCACGCCTTCCAAACTTATCACCGTCGTGCGATAGATCCCATAGTCCACCGACGCATAACCCACCACCGAAGCAACGATCAGACACACAATCATCCCCGCCCCCGCCTCCTCATTCACTCGGTAAAACCACCAGAACTGAATGCCCCCCGCCGCAGCCCCAAAAAGCATACCGCTGATCGGAACCACATACCATAAGTTCCAGTGCAGATGAGCATTCAAACCAGGAATGCACCCCAATACAAACCCCAGCAAAAAAGTAATCAGCGCCGCCGGCAAGCCCTTAACTGTCATGATATCTTCTCCTTCTCAATTCCCCACATTACAACCAGTACCTGTACCTTTTCTCCAACCACACGCCCCGCCTATACCTCACCGCAAACACCGCTAACCGCCAACCGCTAAATCCTGCTATCCCAAAACGTCCATCAAGTCCATCTCGTCCATTGTCCATCGTCCATCCACGCTCCCCACCACATCTCACGCCGCCAGCCCCACGACTTATGATGTGGTGACTGCACATCCTCACGCATCCACCTGGTTGTCGTCGCATGTTCAGCCATCCTGCTCAATTCCCAACTTGTCCTTTATATATCTCCGTACCTCCTTCAGGACCTCGTCGTATTCCGCCCGGTGAATGCGCTTGGACTCGAAATCGATTTTCACGTCTTGCAGGAACTTTTCGAAATCCGAGTTCGACTCGCAAAGCTTATTAATCGTCTCCCAATCCAACGTCTCCCTGTTGCGGGCCGGGTAGAGAATTGCTGAACTGTCCACGTCCTGCGGATC
>JAWLHD010000475.1:0-3747 GCA_041690555.1 Anaerohalosphaeraceae bacterium | reverse complement strand
CCCCGAAGCTCTGGTTGTCAGCTATGTGAACACCACGGCCGAGGTAAAAGCTCTCAGCGATTACTGCTGCACCAGCGGCAATGCACTTGAATTGGTGCGGCAGCTTCCGCAGGGTCGCCAGATCATATTTGTTCCGGACCGCAACCTCGGCCAGTATATCATAGATCAAACCGGCCGCCACATGATTCTGTGGCCGGGCTACTGCCTCACACATGCACGCATCACGGCCGATGAAGTCGCCGCAGTCAGGGCAAGCTATCCTGATGCAGTGGTGATGGCTCACCCGGAATGCAGCAGCGAAGTCCGTGAGTGCTCCGACGAGCTGCTCAGCACCGGACAAATGCTGAAATTCGCCGCTCGCAGTAAACACCGACGATTCGTCGTTGTGACGGAGGCAGGCATAATTCATTCACTCAAAAAGGCCAACCCTGACAAGGAATTTATGCCAATTTCGAAGCGGGCATTGTGCCCGAACATGAAGAAGATCAACCTTGAAAAGGTGTTATGGTCTTTGCAGGATATGCAGCATCGCGTCACCGTCCCGGAGGACATCCGGGTGCGCGCCAAATCAGCGCTTGACCGCATGTTGGAAGTGATACCGAAATGATCGGAAGAGACATGGATATGTGTTTAACAATAGGGGAACGTGCATGACACAGGATAGTAATTACCGTCTGGAGACCCTGGCCATACACGGCGGGCAGGCGGTCGATTCCGATACGGGCAGCCGTGCGGTGCCGATCTACCAGACGAGCAGTTATGTTTTTAAAGACACCAACCATGCGGCCAACCTGTTCGCATTGCGGGAATTTGGCAACATCTATACGCGGCTGATGAACCCCACGACGGACGTTCTGGAGAAGCGTCTGGCGGCAATGGAAGGCGGCGTTGGCGGCCTTGCATTCAGCTCGGGTATGGCGGCGATCACCGCCGCGGTGCTGAACATCTGCAAGGCCGGTCAGCATTTCGTGTCCGCCAATTCGCTCTACGGCGGCACTTATACGCTCTTCAGCCAGACGTTTCCAAAACTCGGCATCGACGTAACGTTTGTCGATCCCGCCGACCCGCAAAATTTCGCCGCCGCGATAAGGGATAACACGCGCTTTGTCTATATAGAAACAATCGGCAATCCCAAGAACGACATCATGGACTTCGAGGCCGTTGCCGAAGTCGCCCATGAACATGGCCTGCCGGTGATCTGCGACAACACGGTCACTTCGCCGATGCTGTTCAGGCCCTTCGACCACGGCATTGACATAGTCGTGCACAGTTGCACCAAGATGATCGGCGGCCACGGTAACAGCCTCGGAGGCGCTATTGTAGACTCGGGCAGGTTTGACTGGACAAACGGCAAGTACCCCGAATTAACCGAGCCGGACCCGAGCTATCACGGCGTCAAATACGTGGAGGCTGTCGGACCGCTGGCCTACATCATCAAGGCCCGCACGCAGATCCTGCGTGATACGGGTGCTTGTATGTCGCCGTTCAACGCCTTTCTGTTTCTGATGGGACTCGAGACGATCCACCTGCGGGCGGCCCGCCACTGCGAGAACGCCTTGGCACTGGCTAAGTTCCTCGAAAGGCATGATGCGGTGACATGGGTAAACTATCCCGGATTGCCGTCCCATCCCGACTACGGTCGCGCAATGAAATATCTGCCGAATGGGCAGGGCGCCATACTCGGCTTTGGCATCAAAGGCGGCCGTGAAGCCGGCGCCCGGTTCATCAACAGTGTCAAGCTCGCCAGTCATCTCGCCAATGTTCTGGATAGCAAAACACTGGTGATCCACCCTGCCACAACAACCCACCAGCAGTTGAATGAGGCCGAGCAGTTGAGCGCCGGTGTTACGCCCGATTTCGTTCGCGTTTCGGTGGGAACCGAGCACATCGACGATATCATCGCAGATATGGATGGGGCGCTAAACGCCAGCCAGCGATGACGCCAACGGTGAACAAAAAGATGTTCTGAGGTGTATATTATGCCGAACGGCAATTTTTTCTGACGAAGGAATTCATTAATAATGTGGGACTACACCGACAAAGTGATGGACCATTTCCTCAACCCTCGAAACGTAGGGTTTATTGAGGACGCCGACGGCGTTGGCGAGGTCGGCTCGTTGGCGTGCGGCGATGCATTGACGCTCACCTTCAAGCTTGACAAGCAGGGGCGAATAGCCGACGTCAAGTTTAAGACGTTCGGCTGCGCAAGCGCGGTCGCTTCGTCTTCGGCGCTGACGGAGATCATCAAGGGCAAGATGCTGGAGGAAGCTGAAGCGATTACCAATCAGGACATCGCCCGCGAGTTGGGTGGTCTGCCCGAGCAGAAGATGCACTGCTCTGTCATGGGGCAGGAGGCGCTTGCCGCTGCCATCGCACATTACCGCGGCAAAGGCAGGCCTGCACATGAAAAACACGGCACTGTGGTCTGCACGTGTTTTGGCGTTACTGACGAGGAAATAATTAAGGTTGTTCGTGAAAACGATCTCACAACTGTCGAGCAGGTAACCAACTACTGCAAGGCCGGGGGCGGCTGCGGCGGTTGCCACGGCGAGATCCGGAGGATTATTGAGGCTATACAGGGCGATAAGGCCAAGGGACAGGCCGTTGTGCCCGCCGCGCCAAAGAAATTGACTAATATTCAGAAGATACAACTCGTTCAGCAGACTATTAACGAACAGATCCGCCCGAAGCTTCGCGCCGACGGCGGCGACATGGAACTGATCGATGTGGACGGCAATCGAGTGATTGTGGCTTTTAGAGGGATGTGCGCACAGTGTAAGATGGCCGAATGGACGATGAAGGACGTCGTCGAGGCCAAACTCAGGGAATTTGTCAGCGAAGATCTGTATGTGGAGGAAGACCGCAGCAGTCAGCCCGTTACCGGCCACGTGCATCGAGGAGAGAAAGCATGAACGACGTCATATATATGGACAATAACGCCACCACGATGGTCGCAGAGGAAGTGATTGCGGAAATGACGCCGTATCTGGGACGACTGTACGGCAATCCGTCGAGCATGCATTCGTTCGGTGGACAGGTAGGCGGCAAGATCGCCCAGGCCCGTGCCCGGGTTGCAAAGCTCTTGGGGTGCCTGCCGGAGGAGATTATCTTCACCAGTTGTGGCACCGAAAGCGATAATGCCGCAATCCGCGGCACACTTGAGACCATCCCGCAGCGGCGAACCGTTCTGACGACCCGTGTGGAGCATCCGGCAGTCCTGAGCACCTGCCGGCAGTTGGAGCGGCACGGCTACGCCATCGTGGAGATTGCAGTCGACAAGCAGGGCAGGCTTGATATGGACCAGCTTGCAGACAGCCTCACCGATGACGTGGCGATAGTTTCTGTAATGTGGGCCAACAACGAGACCGGCACGGTCTTCCCGGTCGAGCAGATTGGCGCTATGGTCCGTGCAAGGGGCATTGTCTTCCATACCGATGCCGTTCAGGCCGTCGGCAAGCTGCCGATGAAATTGAGCGATTTGCCCATTGATATGCTCAGCCTTTCGGGCCACAAACTGCATGCCACCAAAGGCGTTGGCGTATTGTACGTTCGCAAGGGCACCCGGTTGTCGCCTTTCATGCTTGGCGGCCACCAGGAATCCGGGCGACGGGCCGGCACCGAAAACGTGCCGGGCATTATCGCGATGGGTAAGGCATGTGATCTGGCCGGCGCAAATATCAAGGACGAAAACACGCGGGTCCGCCAACTGCGCGACAGGCTCGAAGCGGGCATTCTGCAGACGTGTCC
>JAWLHD010000474.1:0-3750 GCA_041690555.1 Anaerohalosphaeraceae bacterium | reverse complement strand
GCTTCTTCCACTGATAGCTCAGCGGGCCGCCGTCATCGTTTGCGCCGCTGATTGCAGCAACGCTCAAGACGCCTGCGCAGCCTTCGCCGACTTTGGCGGCTTGCGGCTGTGCGGTTATTACCGGCTTCTGGGTCTCGGTTTCAAATGACCAAAGGTCGCCCTGAACCGTAACCGGCAGGCCGCTGTTGGGATCCGTGGCGTTAAGAGTATCCACGCGACAGAAGTAAGTCGTGTCATAGGCGAGTCCGCCGGGATCAAAACTCGTCGGCGCAGCTTCGCCGTCTATGACCAGAGCCATAGCCTCCGGATCGGTACCGAAATACACACTCAAAACGGGGCTGGCCACGAAAGACTCCGACGGCAGGACCCATTCCAGAATGCTGTCGAGCGGCGCAGGTGACTGCGGCGCTGGCTCGGAACATACTCTCGGATCGTTGCTCCAGAGCACCGAGGGATCAGCTTCGCCTACCACCGACCGGGCGGCGACGCTTCCGCCCAATGACCATGCAACGGCGCAGTTGTCGCCGCCGCCGCCCTCCTTGTACCGGGCCATCATGTAGTAGGCGGTCCCGGCCTGGAGTGCGACCGGGTCAGACATCTGCTTGTGGGGACCATCGCCATTGGCCTCGTCAAAGTTGCGCGAACCGGTCCAGCCGTTGATGTTGGCGATCTGGACCGCATTGGCCGGATCCAGGTTGGAACTGAGCCACAGTTCGCTCGAATCGTCGGAGGCAATCCAGAACGTGTAGCTGCCGCTTGTCTTGGGGACGAGCCAGCAGATGAGTTCTGCGCCGAAGTTGTCGGCGATATCCAATGGCGCCTCGAACCTGTCCAGCAACTGGGTCCAATCCGGATTATCGGGATACCGGAGAATGTTCGGGTCGGCCGGATCGCCTGCACCTGTCAGGTCGGCAATCGCCGTTCCCGGAATGTCACCCCAGTACCTGTACAACACCTTACCCTGGTCCGCCGACGCAATGCCGGCAAACCCCAGGCACAAAACCATAACTAACAGTAATACTTTTTTCATTTGTAGGTCCTCCACAGCTTTCATTGCATTATAGACAAAAAACCTTAACGAATGCTCACCCTTAGTTATGGTTTGCAGTCGGGAACCAGGTTGCACTCCAGCCACTGAGAGGCCAGCAGCACCAAGTCGGGCAGATCGACGCGGCAGTTGCCGTTCAGGTCATACTGAGGATTGCCGCCCACGCACACCATCTCGTCCAGCTCGATATCCGTGTACATGAGGGCGACTTCAGTCGCATCCATCGGATAGTTGTAGACCTGGACGTCGTCGATCAGACCATTGAAGTTGTTGCCTGCATCATCCGGGCCGTATCGGCCGATCCTGAACGTGAAGGCATTGCCGGTGTTGATGGTCTTTGCCCAGTCGACGATCAGACGCCCGTTCAAATATATCTTTGTGTTGGCGCCATCGTGCGTATGGACGAAATGGGCCCACGTGTTCAGCGTAGGCGCTTCGTAGCTGCCGACGTTTTTGCCGTTGCCGGCGCCTGATGTGGTGAAGTCCCAGTCGCCGCCCCAGTACTGGATGCGCCACCGGTTATCCACGTTGTCAAGCGTCCGCAGACTGAAATTCTGCGTCGCATCTCTGTTGCCCATGTCGAAGATACCACCGTTGCCGAAGCCTCGCGTGTAGACCCAGGCACAGAAGGTTCGCGGCTCGTTGCCGGCGAGACCCATATCTGCGGGCAGCACGGATGTTCTTACATATCCGCCGTCGAAGCTCAGGGCACCGCCGATCTTGCCTTCGGCGCTGGCGACGCTGCCGATTATCTGTCCGTGGCGATCGTTGCCGGAAGAATCAATCACGTTGGGATCTTCGGCGGCATCATCATCGAGCTTATACCAGGCCAACAGCTCTTTGATCCCCAACTGCACGGTCGCCGAATTCACGGTGCCCGCATCATTGCTCACCGCACAATAATACGAACCCGCATCGGCCTCGCTTACACTCGTAATCGACAGCGAAGTATCCGTCTCGCCGGGAATTGCGTTGCCATTGAAGTGCCACTGATACGTGATGGCCCCGCCCAACGGATCGCCAGTGGCGGCTACTTCGAACCTGGCCGATTCGCCCGGCCACGCCCACTGCCTTGAGGGCTGGCTGGTGATAACCGGAACCGTCAGGATCGTGCGGAACTGCCACAGGTCGCCGACGGCATTATTGGGATCCTTGTTGGACTTCGCCGGATCGACAATCGTGTCTATCCGCCAGTAGTACACCGTGTTGTAGTCAAGCTGGCTTGCCGGAATCGTTACCTCAAGTTGGTCGCCAGGCAAACTGACAAGCACCGGCACGGTGGAGTTGGGATCGCCGACACCCGGATCGGTATCCGCATAGATGTCCCACCGCACTACCGGCCCGCTCGCTTCGATCACCGGCATCTCCCACGTAACTACCAGGTCCACCTCCGGATCGATCTGCTCCGCACCATCGGCAGGTGTCGGATTCGTCGCCTTGGAACGTCCCCACGGATCAGTGGCAAGCCACTCGCCGGCTATCGGCGCAAGATCGCCAGTGATACCGGGGCCTTCCCATGCAACAGACAGGTTGTCGCCGCCGCCGCCTTCTTTCATGCGAGCCATGATAGAGTACTTCTTGCCCTGCACTAACGAAATGGGAGCTGACCGCTGGTTGTCCTGTTCGCCCTGGTCTGTGGCAACGAAGGCGTTGCGCGGAGTCCAACCAGCGACGAACGCGATCTGCACGCGATTGGCGGGATCCGTGTCGGGGCTCAGCCAAAGCTCGCCCGCATCGTCAGAGGCTATGTAGAACGTGTACTGACCGGTTTCGGGAGCCACAACCCAGCCGGTCATCTGACAGCCATAATCGTCCGCCCAATCCCAGGGGGCTTCGAAACTCGTGCGGTACTCGGAACCCGAGGGATTATCGGGGTAGTTGGGATTGGCGGTCAGGTCGCCAATTGACGTGCCTCCAATGCCGCTCCAGTACTCGTACAACACTTCGCCGTTTCGCGCGAAGGCCGCACCGGCCAAAGCCAGACACAGCACCATCATTACCGTTAAGACTCTTTTCATTTGTTGTGTCCTCCACAAAAATATTAATAGTGCATCCTGAATTTACGGCTCAATGTGCAACCGGGGCCGTTTACATTTGAAAAAGCCAGGGAAAAGGCGCAAAAAGCGTATGCTGGAGAATACAACCCGAAATGAAATCCACCGATGAGTTTACGACTCATCACCACTCCACCACTTGCGCTACAAAAAAACACCCGTCCCCCCGCGCAACTACACATCGCGCTGTGTGCCAGTTTACAGGGTTATTTTATGCTCTGTCACCTCCAATGTCAAGGCATTTTTCAATTATAGCCAAAAATAAGTCCTATATAAGACCATGCTTTGTCGCCTTACGACCGCCTCCGAGTGCCCGATGGGGCCGCGTTGCAGATGATTTACAATGGAACTCTTTTCCTTGCAGCACTTTATATTTATCGGCCACAGGGACGTGCCAGATAACCGGCCGAGCAAGGCATCCGCGAAAAACATCAAACATACAAGGTCTTACATGTTTACATAAGAACTGCTCTCTGATGGTTGGGCGGACAACTCTTGTGGTGCCGCAGCAGGAGCCAGGACCTGTCACGAATTGGAGCGCATTCTTCTTCAGGGGTATCGCATGAAATTTTGTAGCCGCGGGAAAATGTTAAAATAGGCAACTTGCGCTTTTGTATTTAATCGTGTACTTTCTTCTCTATAGGGCAA
>JAWLHD010000473.1:0-3754 GCA_041690555.1 Anaerohalosphaeraceae bacterium | reverse complement strand
CGTCGCGCTGCCATATCAGATTCACGGCGGGCACAGTCAGGTCAATCGCCTCATCGTGCATGATCTTCAGCGTCAGGTCGACAAGTATGCCGTATCTCGGCTCGTTGGCGTAGTTAAGCCGTACAAGCGTCATGGGCGTGCCGTTACTGCGAGAGAAAAACTCACATATCCGCTCACGCCCAAGGCATGACTGCGCATATTCGCCAACGGGCCCCACCGACGTGTCTTCACCCACGCGCGTCGCGACGTCTACATACGGATACACATTGCCCGTCGAAAGGACCACCATCCGCGAATCGCTGTATCGCTCGGCCATCATGCCGGGCAGGTAGCTGTTCATCGCCCATGTCAAGGGCTGGTTTCCGCTTGCACCAAACTTCATCCCCACGAGATAGTAGACATTTGCGGCATTTGGCAGAGCGGCATGACACGACCGGTCCAGAAGGTCCGCCTCGACAATGCGAACGCCGGCCGTTTCAAGCCTCCTGGCAGCAGCCTTGTCTGTAAAGCGAGACACGGCATACACAGTCGCACCGCCCGCCGCCTTCTGAAGCATCATCGCCAACGTGGGCCCCATCTTGCCGCCCGCACCGAGGACCACAATGTCGCCATCCATACCGCCTATGACCTTGCGCGCTTCGGGCGAAGGCTCGCTTAGCATGTGCTCCAATTCACTCGCGCTCAACAGTGACAAGTCCTTCATGTGCAAAACTTTCTGCTGCGTTTACGTCAGCTTGAGAACAATGAGCACCAGAACGCGGACGGCAACAAAGAGGACGATTAGCAGACCCGCCAGTCCCAAAATATTTACGAGCAGCCTGTTGCGGTGCACACCCATAACGTCCTTGCGATTCGCCAGCCACAACAGCGTTATCGCCATTAGCGGATTACCAAGCACCGTCAGCGCCTGTCCGAAAATGATCAGCGTTACCGGCCTCTGCCCCGTCCGCAGCGCCAGGATCGCCACAGTCATCCCGACCAGAAGCACCACCACCGTAAAGAGCCGCGGCCACCGATCGCTCAGACGGGCGGGCAGCCCTGCGCCGTCGGCAAGGATGCTGCCGCCGATCATCGCATTGATGAGGAACGGATTCATTGACACCGCCAGCAGACCAAGGCAGAACATCACATACGCCAGTGAACCCAACAGCGGCCGAAGCGACTCGGCAAGCATACCGACGTCCGTAGCCTGCCTGCCGGGAATCACCGTGGCAGTCGTTATCATAATGATTCCGCTTATGCTCGTCAGGACAGCCACACCAGCCATCGAGTCGCCGATGCCCCGCCGGTACTCAGCCAGTCCCCAGCCCTTCTCACGCACAAGATTGCCCTGGTAGAGCGCCGCAGCAACCGAACATGTGGTCCCCAGAAGAGAAGCCACCAACAGCATCGGGTCTTGCACGACGCCATCCGCTTTGTAAGGCAGCCTCAGCGACAGCCCTTCCGGCAGATGCGGGACAAAGCCTCGGGCGATTGCCGCAATATTCGGGTGGGCCAAGACAAGATTAACAACAAAGCAGATCAGGATAATTGCCACCATGATCTTCATTGTCCGCTCGAGAAGACCGTATATGTGCCGTGCCGTGAATAAGAACAGTATAAGTGCCGCATTCAGCCCCGCGATCACCAACTGAGGCCGCACTTGCGGAAATAGAGCTTCAGCGGCTGCGGCGACGGCAAGATTATTGCCGAACTGAAACGTCGTGCAGATCAGGAACAGATTGCCTCCGATTA
This sequence comes from Anaerohalosphaeraceae bacterium, assembly GCA_041690555.1. Taxonomy (GTDB): domain Bacteria; phylum Planctomycetota; class Phycisphaerae; order Sedimentisphaerales; family Anaerohalosphaeraceae; genus JACZKQ01. The sequence goes on along the minus strand of JAWLHD010000473.1, from coordinate 2,020 downwards.
TGAAAGCCGCAAGCCTTCCGAGCCGCCGCGCCACAAGCGTACAGGGCGTTGCGCCGCCTGCCACGCCCACGCGTGCGGCGATTCTCATGATAGTCCCCATGAGCACGCCCGTTATTATCAACAGCCACAGCAGCCCATAGCCGTGCACCGCGCCAACGTTGGCGCTGACCAGCAGACTGCCCGGCCCGAAAACCACGCAAGCCGTAATCAGAGCCGGTCCTATCGACCGGTACCACCGGCGATGGTCCGGCCCGCAGCCGGCAGTCTCATTCAAATTTTCATTCATAAAATGCCCGCTTCATATCCGCAAATCGCAATGGCGTTTAATGTACCCGAACCGTCACAGGTTCTCAAGAGCCAAAGGAAATACGACGAAATACCGGTACAAAGAAACGTGCGATGTGTGATGCGGCTTCGGGGCGCCAGGCGTTGCTCTTGCTTTGGCAGCGGCGGAATGGTACGATCGCCTGCTGCAAGTGAACAAATGAAGCCGAAAAAGAAAATGGAACAGAGAGGAGTTCAAGAATGAAGGACGCAAACCGTACTATCATCGTGGCTTGCCTTGTAACGGCCGCCGTTTCACTGGTCCTGCTCTCAAACGTCCTGGCACAGCGTCGCGGACCGGGAATGGGAACCGGTCAGGGCGACATGCAACTGGAGAAGCCTCCTGTGCCAAAAAACGAAAACGAGAAGATGATTCTCGGCATACTGGATGACATCCTCGCCACTCAGCGGTACCTGAATGTGCCGCCGCAGGACGGGCGACTCCTCCGCATCCTGACCGAATCCATGAACGCAAAGAGCGTCGTCGAGATCGGGACATCCACCGGCTATTCGGGAATCTGGTTCGGCATGGCGCTGCAGAAAACAGGCGGCAAGCTGACTACGTTTGAGATCGATGCCGGACGCGCCGCCACCGCCCGCGCCAACTTCAAACGTGCAGGCATGGCCGATATCATCACGCTCGTCGAAGGCGATGCGCACGAGGAAGTTAAGAAGCTGAAGGATCCTATTGACATCCTTTTCTTGGACGCCGACAAGCAAGGCTACATTGACTACCTGAACAAGCTGCTGCCGCTGGTTCGTCCCGGCGGCCTGGTCATCGCTCACAATATCACCCCAGGCTCAGTCGATCCTCGCTACATGCAGGCGATCACCACTGACCTAAACCTGGAGACGGTTGTACGAAGCGGAGTAAGCCTGACCCTCAAGAAACAGTAATGTCGCAGCGCAAGCGTCAGGAAAGGGGTGGTTCGGGGGCGCTGTCGCATAGCGACAATTCGGCAGGGGCGACTTTCGCAGGCAACTGCCTTGCGGCATCCCGCAAGGCCGTGCGCAGAGCTTCCTCCGTCGTGGGATGATAAAACGGCATTTGGAGCATGTCGAAAACCGTCATGTTGTTCTGCATCGCCAGCGCCAGTTGGTGTCCGAGGTGCTCCGCGTCGGGGCAGACAAGCTCGGCGCCCAACAGCCGCCCCGACTCGGCACGAGCGTAAATGTGCATCAGGCCGCCGGCGTGCAGTTCCAGTACCGCGCGGGATTGGCCGGCGAAATCCGCTCGCCCGACGACAAACTTGTCACCATTGTCATGCAGTTGTCCGCGGTCCATGCCCACTATGGCAATCTGCGGATCACTGAACACGATGTGCAAACGTGTCCTACGGCAGAACCCCTTAATATCAGCCGTCGACGCGTTGCGCCCAGCGATAAACCCCTCGTCGAGAGCTTCGTGCAGAATCGCACAACAGCCGTTTGCGTCGCCGGCAATGAACACGTCAAGCCCTTCAATCCGGCCCGTGTGCACGTCAAACTGCGGCAGCCCCGCCTCGTTGAGCTGGACATCGAAGTTCTCCAGCCCCAGCCCTGCAAGTTCCGGCGATGATCCCACCGCCACAAGCGCCGCATCCACCGCAACCTCCATGCTCGGATGCACTACAAGCAGACCATCGCCGGATTCCTGCATCTGGACCGCGGCGCCCGTGTGCACAGCAAACTCGCCGGAGAACGCTTCGACAGCAGC
>JAWLHD010000472.1:0-3756 GCA_041690555.1 Anaerohalosphaeraceae bacterium | reverse complement strand
GTTTCAACGGCGCCGGCACTGCGCATATCACCATCCCAAGTTTCTCGACGGTTAATCCCAACATCAAAAGCATGACGATCTCGTTCTGGATGAAGCCTGATGCCGCAAGTGTATCTGCTCCAAACGGGCAGTACCCGCGCGTCATTAGCGGCCACGATGGCTGGGAGGCCATGATCCAGGCCGACGGCAGCGCCGACACGGGCAAAATAGGCAACAATTTCTACAGGACCGGCGGCAAAGAGGGATATCCGCTCAGCACCAGTGCATTGGTGGCGGACGAATGGGTCCACGTTGTCATGACGTCGGCTCTTGGAACCTCGGCCAGTCCCGGCCTCATGGAAATATACCTTGACGGCGAGTTCGACAACTCCGTGCAGATGGCACAAAACGACTGGGCCGGCGGCGAACTCCGCATCGGCCATCGTCCCGGCGTGGGTGACAATCAGCACTACAGAGGCCTGCTCGACGACATTCGCATTTACAGCACCGTTCTCTCTGCATCAGAAATAAGATCTCTGTACACCAGTGCCTTTGCCGCCGCCGTTCCCATCTATCCCATGCCCCTCCCCGACGAACTCGGCAAGAACGTGCCCGCCAGCATGACGTTTGAATGGACCTTCGAGTCCGGCCAGGACCTCCAGATTCGCGACTACATCCTCTATATGGATTCCGATCAGGCAAGGGTGCAGGACCCCTCCGGCGGCGGCCTCTTGATCAACGGCGTCACCGTGATGCCCGCGTCTCCAACCGACGGCGCCGCCCAATATCCATACAACGGCATCGCCGAAGACACGATGTACTACTGGCGGGTTGACACCCGTGTCTGGGAGCCCAATGGCGTCATACCCGACCTGTACGACCAGCCCAACACAATCACCGGGGCGGTCTGGAGTTTCATGGGGGTCCTTCCGGTCCCGGTGATCCAACAGCACCCCTCTACGGTCTACCTACTGCCCGATCCCGACAGTCATGCCTTCCTGCCGGTCGAAAGCCCCTCATTCGGCGTAACGTTTGAAGCGGGCAAACCGGTGGCAAGCGTCAAGTGGTTCAGGAATGGGTTCGAGTGTACAGGACCTGAGTACCAGATTGAGAATGATCTGGATGGTGCTGTTAAGACGTCGGCGCTGACGATCAACATCGACACGACGGCTCCGGCGTTCGGCGCCGCATACGCAGGCGATTACCATTGCCAGGTCACACTCGATAATGCCGAATCAACGACCAGCAATGCCGCCGGCCTGTATATCTCCGATCGTATCCTTGCTCACCGCTGGAGCTTCAACGGCGATCTTTCCGATTCGATCAGCGGCGAAGACGCGGTCATCGTGGACCCGGATGCCCAGAACATCTTCCTTACCAGCGAGGAAGTTATTTTTGGCGGAACTCTCACACCTGGCGACAACCAGACCTCTGATGATCCAAACCTTCACTTCATCGACCTGCCCAACGGCATTGTTTCGGCGCTCGGCGACCACGCCACATTCATGCTCTGGTATACTATCGAAGACCCCGCCGCACCCAGTAACGTCCGGGTCTTCACCGCCGGCGACGCCGACGGCAGCGGAACCGAGGCCGAATGGGTCTACAACGAGACCACCGAACAATGGGAATGGAGCGGCATGACCGGCGACGGACCCTGGGTTGAGATCATGACGCGAGACGGCAATATCTCCTACGGAAGCCGCGGCGCCGGCGGAGTTGCCGTAAACGACGGACCCGCAGTAAGCTTCGTCGATAAAGAAATCTGCGTTGCGGGCGTGTGGGATGGCTCAGCCGGCCAGATGAGGCTCTACGTTGACGGCGTGTACATCGGCGCCGCCGTGCCTAACCGCAAACTCTCCGACCTCGTCGACGTCAGCAACTGGCTCGGACGCTCCAATTCCACTGCCGACAAGACCTTCGTCGGCCGAATCAACGAGGTGCGAATTTATGACGTGCCGCTAAACACCGCATGGGTGCAGGCGCTCTATGCCCTCGGTCCCGACGGCGAGCCCAAGGACCCCGCCATCGTGAACCCCTGCATTAATCCCCTGGACCCGGCGTATGATGTCAACGGCGACTGCCGAGTCGACCTCGCCGATCTCGTCGAGTTCATACTCCGGGCGGACGACGGCTGGCTCTCATGCGGACGCCTGCACGGTTGTTTCTGACCGTGATCGCAATTGCCGCCGCCAGGCAGGGCGGTGCGGAATGTGAATCTGCTATCCCTTGCGGCCAAAAACCGCAAGGGATAGTTTTTCTCAATCGTTGCAGCCCTTGACGACAATGGCGTCGCGAACCATCATTTGGCCGCAATATCGTAGACCATCAGCCAGTCCCCGTGTCGCACGTAAAGTCGCCCGTCGGATATGGATGGATGGGCCCAGTACATCCCTTCCCCCCTGGTTATTCTGAAGCTGCTGACGATGTCGAATCTCTCCGGCGTCGGCCGCACCAGCGCCAGGTCCCCGTCCTTTTCACCATAGCAGTACAGCATCCCATCGGCGTAAACTACCGAACCTTTGTTGCCGTTCCAGTCGCTCTCGTACATCACCTTGCCATCCTCCCAGCGAATGCACGCCCAGCCTCCGCGCGTATTGCTCTCCCAGGTCGAGCCGTAAAGGTAACCGTTCAGCAGCACCACGTGCCCGTGATGAGGATCCAGCGTCTTGGTCGTCCATATCCGCCTGGCCTTGGTCCCGTCGGCGCTCAACTGCAGCATCGCGCCGCCGTTGTCATAGCCCGCCGTCGTGAACACCCGCCCCTCGTGAATGATCGGTATGTTGGGATGAATCGGCCTGTTCCGGCTCGTATAGTACTCATCCAGCGAATCCCGCCACAGCAGCCGGCCCGTCCGCACGTCCAGCCCCGCCACCGAATCCCGCAGCATTGTCACCATCAGCCGCGTCCCCCCTATTTCGACCACCTGCGGCGAACAGTAGGCCGAAGTCTCCGTCAGTGCGTCGCAAGCCCAAACCACATCGCCCGTCATCTTGTTGAGCGCAGCGATACTCGCCCGCCTGCCGCCGGGCGTACAAATAACCGTGTCGCCCTCGATCAGTACCTGCTCGGACATTCCCCACGTCGGGTACTGCCCGTCATACTCCGAAAACACGTCACGCGACCATATCTGGCCTCCGTCCAGAGTGCTCAGACAGTACACCACGCCCATCCCGCTCAGGATGTACATGCGGTCTCCTTCAAGCGTCGGCGTACTGCGAGTCGCCCTGTACGACCGCAGCCATTCCGGCCCATATGCCCTTTGCCACTTGAGCTTTCCGTCCAGGTCGAACGCCCGAACCACGCCTTCCTTGCCGATCAGCCCCGTGATGTACACCGAACCCTGCGAAATCGCCGCCGACGTATACCCATCCCCCAGGCCGTGCGTCTCCCAAAGCAGCTTAGGTCCACCCGCCGGCCACTGCTTCAACAGGCCCGTCTCCGTCGATTTGCCGTCCCGCCGAATCCCCCGAAACTGCGGCCAGTCCTCCGCGGCGCACACGCCACACAGCAGAACAGTCAACATCGTCAATGCCTTGGCCGTTCTAACCATCAAAATCAACCCCTTCAAAACGCTGATTTACCAGCCCCGGCGGACGCCATGCCCCCTGACCCAAAGCTGATATTGTTCCAGCATACTCGAAAACGCACTTCGATTCAAATCGCACCGCCAATCGCACAGGGCAATCGCATGAAATCCTGGTTCACTTTTTGCGTTTGGTTGGACTGAATCCCAGCAACGTAAGCAGGTAGTCTCTGTCGTAGCCGGCTTTGGCC
>JAWLHD010000471.1:0-3789 GCA_041690555.1 Anaerohalosphaeraceae bacterium | reverse complement strand
GCGAAATCCTCGTATTCGTTTGTCAAATCCGGCTCAACGGACACGATATCGTCAAGTATCCGCAGATGGGCATAACGTTCGGTAATGCAGCGGCTGACGTGCTCGGCAGAAAAGGCCGGCGAGGACCACTCGAAGAAGCTTGGACGAGTCACATCACGGCAATGGGGGCACGCCACACCCTGCAGTGAAACATAGTCGTCGCCGAAGACGTTGGCGCTGTTCTCGGTGTGACCTCCGCAGGTGGAACTGTAGTATGTTGGGAAGATCTTGTCTCCCTGATTCTGAGGGCATACCAGTACCAGGCCTTGTGTGGCGCGGACGGCGTCCCAGACCATCGGCGATTCGGCTGCAAGGCCGCCATAGACCTGATTGGCCTGGGTTCGCCGGACGTCCCAGGATCGGTTCGTTCCGAACCTGTACTTGATGAACAAACAATAGGTCCTGGCGGCGACCGTCTGCGCCTTCAACGCCTCCGGTTCCCAGTAGCTGGGCATCTCCTCACCGATTACACCGGCCAGATAGCTCTCCAGAGGTACAGAATTGACGGCCTGCATGGATTGCATGTCATTATTGAGAGTGAGACGAAGGTTACCGCGGAAAGGCAGTTCGTTGACGCCGAAGACGAATGGCTGCTCAGGCCGGATTTCCAGGTCGGAGCCGAAGAGATGCTCGCCGATCAGAATGCCTCCGTCGACGGCAGCGGCGAGCACTGCCTGGGTGTTCCTGCCGAAGTGTCCGATGGCGTCGGCTTGCAGGTCGCAGACGGTGAAGCCATTCTCGGCCCAGAGTGAGAACTCCGAGACATTGTCAAAGAGCAATACCCTAACAAAGAAGCGTGGTTCGCCGTCCATGCCAACGGTGGGGCTGATGGGGCGAGGGCGGTGTGTGGCGAAATACCACAGGCCGGCGGCTGCCAGCAGCGCTGCAAGCATTGCAACTTTGAGAACAGTCTTGCCGCGGCCCGGCCCATCCATGCCGATACACCGATCTACTCGAGCTTTCTGAGGCTCAGCCCGAAACTGGTCAAGCGATCCTTGATTTCGTTGAGGCTCGTGACGCCGAAATTCTTGCAGCCCAGGAGCTCAGCTTCCGTTTTCTGGATCAAATCGAGAATGGTTTTGACCCCAAGCCTGGACAAGGCCCTTCGCGCCCTGACCGACAGTTCCAGTTCGTCGACGCTCTTTCTAAGCACGTCCTCGCTGGCGCCCTGTACAGTCGAGTTATCCTCGGGTGCGCCGGCGCCGCCGGCGTCCTCGAGGGCCATGCCCAAAGACAGCCCCTTGGATTCGAGGATTTTCTTGATTTCGACGAGCGATGTCTCGCCGAAGTTCTTGTATGAAAGCAGCTCGGCCTCGGTGACCTTCAGGAGGTCGCCGAGCGTGAGCAGATTCATTTTCTTGAGGCAGTTGCGGCTGCGAACGGACAGTTCGAAATCGGTAATGGGTATCTCAAGTATCTTGGCCCGCTTGTCCTTGCGGCGTTCCTTCTCCTCGTCGTAAATCATGACTTTGGAACTTTCGATGTCCTTTCGGAACAGCAGGGCCTTGGCATGGTTGGGGTGGACCTTAAGTACGCTGTTGACGCATTGCGAGGCTTTGTCGTACTGGCCATTGTCTTCGTATATTACCGCCAGGTTCAGAAGGGCGGCGACGTGTGCCGGAACGCGTCTGACTACCTGCTTGTAATACTCGACGGCTGCTTCCTCATCGCCGCGAAGGTCGCAGGCGTATGCCAACTGGAAAAGGGCGTGATTGTGCTGCGAGTCCAGTTCGACCGCGGTGCGGTAGTTTTTTACGGCGCCGGCATAATCGCCCTGAGCGTCAGCCAGGCGGCCGAGCTGGTAGTGGTATTCGGCGCTGACCTTCTCGAAGTTCGCGCAGCTCTTCAATTGTTTGCCGGCGTCTTCAAGCCGACCGGCCTGTACAAAGACGCCGGCTTTCTCCAGCGTCACCTTTCGCGGGTCGGCTCCGTGTTTAGCGGCGGCGTCCAGAGACGCGATAGCATCATCGTAACGCTTCATGTGCCGATAAGCTTCAGCCATGTAAATGAATTTCTCCCGGCAGTCACGTCCCTTTTCCAGCAGCGGAATGGCCTGTCTGTGCTCGCCAAGGAGGCACAAACCGATGCCGGCGGCGAGGGTGTTTGACGTATTATCCTGCACCTTCTGTTCGAAGGCGACTCGATTGGCCTCCGCACCATTCACCCACGCGGTAAGCCTGCGGATCGCGTCGGCATCCGGCAGCTTGGCCGCAAATAAATCTACATCTGTACCTGTAATTGTCGCCATTTCTGTTTGCTCCCTTATGTTCAATGCTCAACCCGCAAAAAGTGCAGGCATATTCGACCATTTTGCCGCATGGAAATACGTTGTTATGCGGCCATCGTTCGGCCAACACCGCCCCCGGACCCGTTTACAGGCATCCTTACCGCAAAACAACGGTCAAACGCCGCATTATAGACCCGCGCCGACGATTTGCAATACTAATTTTTCTCTTTCGAAAATGCCCCCGGTCACGTGGGCGGTTGCTGACAGGCCGGGTCCGTGTTGCAAGTATCGCCAAAGCAGCGGTAAATGATAACATGAGTACTGCACGTATGACGATACGGGAATCCAGTTGACACCATATATAAGCGCGCGTTATAGTCTCGGTGTTTACAGGGCGCCCGTAGCTCGGCTGGATAGAGCAACGGATTTCTAAAATTTTTTCGAAAAATGCGTTATTATGCAACTGCTGCGTTTCCAAGGACTTGCGAACAGGCAAATATCGTCTGGAATGCAGATATCGCATCTTCTGGTTGTAGTCTGGTTGTAGTAAATGGGAGGCTATCTAAGGTGGTCTGGGCTGTTCCTGCAGATTCCTGGGACTCACGATTCTGAAGCCGCCGCTTGGATTTCCATAGCTCGCACAGAAAGCGATATCTTTGTGTGATTGCTTCACATTTGCCATTTTGGACCATTTCAGGGTGGCGTTTGCCTCGTAGCCCGGTGACTTGCTTCGCAATTCCCTTCACATTTGTGCCCAAATCTGAAATCTGACCCCCTGAAAAAGGCGCTGCCGTTCCGCGAAAAGTGAGAGTTCGACATCATCCTTTGCCAGAGTAGCCGGCAGAGGAAAGCTTCTCCTCCTGCCTTGCAGCGCCGTAGGCCTGGGCCATTTTTTCGGTAGACGGCGATAGATATACCGAGGTCGTTTTGAGACTTCGGTGGCCCACCTGCTTTTGAACGATGGGCAATGGCACGCCGCGGTCCACAGTGTAGTGCATGATATGACTGTGCCGAAGGGAATGGACCGTGAACATGTGCAGGCTCCTGCCGCGACTGTCCTGGCCATAGACTTGCTGCAGGCCGACCCTTCGAACGTATTTCTGGAAGATCTGACGGATTCGATTCTCCGTGTAACAGGTATTCCACCTTTTTCCGGGGTGGAACAGGTAGGCATCCGGCTTGTGAATCCGGTCCTTTCGCTTGCCGGCAATCCCCTGCTGACGCAACCTGCTCTTGATCTCATTCATCAATCCGCGGGGCAGGAAGCTAACTCGTGCAAACTTCGTCTTGGTGTTCTCGGCGGGGAAGAATACGGTGCTTCGCCGGAAGTTCACGTGTTTGACCTGAATCCGAACGAACTCTCCTACACGACAACCGAGTTCATAGAGCACCTGGAACATGAGCTTATGCTGGTAGTGATCAATCGCGTCGAAGAACTGGCTGAGTTCGTCGATAGTGAGGTATCGTATGACCTCGCCGAATCGTTCATAGGGTCGCTTCTTCCTGGAGGATTGAATCTTGTG
>JAWLHD010000470.1:0-3795 GCA_041690555.1 Anaerohalosphaeraceae bacterium | reverse complement strand
GGCTTGTACAGTGTCCGCCCCGCCGCAAGATTGCTCTTCAAACCGCGCGCTAGCGCAAGACACAAACCCGCGATTATGTCGCACAGCGGTGTCGCCTGCTGCTGCAAGTGAATCATGTCGCTCTTGGCGAAAACCGAACAGCGACCCGCCATCCGAGGAACGTGCCTGCTCTGAAGCGCCAAGGGTGCAAACTCCTCCTCGATGCTGACGCCCAGCCGCTGCGCCTGCTGGTCAAGGAAAGACCCCGTCCCAGCCGCGCAAACGGTATTCAAAACAAAATCATCCAGCGCCAGCTCCCCGTCCCGCCGCGCAAGGAAAATCAGCTTGCTGTCCTGCCCGCCCATCTCGATCACCGTGGCACGTGCATCCCGCCCGCGCGTCGTGGCATGGGCATCTTGCCCGTGCGTGGCATGGGCATCCTGCCCGTGCTGCCTCCCATGCACATCCTGCCCGCCCTCATCCTCCAGAAGCGCCCCAACCGCCGCCGCCTGCGCCGAAACCTCGTTCGTAAACGCAATCCCCGCAAGCTCCGCAAGCACGCGCGCTCCCGCCCCGGTCGCCGCCGCCGCGCTGATCCGATCAGGCTCGATCTGCTTGAATAACTCCGCCAACTGCCCCCGAACAGTCTCCATCGGCCTGCCGTACGTCCGGCCGTAGTCGCGATAATAAACACGCCGATCCCGGTCAAACACGATCACGTCGCTGCTTATCGAGCCGATGTCGATACCTAAGAACAGCCCCCCGGCGTCCTTGCCCGCCCTGCGGACCTTCTCGACGCCACGCGATCTGCCCGCCGAAATCTCCCCAACTTTGGCTTTCATGATGGTCTCCTGTTGTTTACCATTGTTGACAAGATTACCCGTCCCACGGCAATAATCAAGTAGCCTCTTGCCTCATGAACGCCGATTATCTTCCATCAAGACCGACGCCGTACCGAAAAAACTAACATGCAAGCGCCGTGCCGAAAAAATAAAAAAATCGTTAACCCTTGCTGAAGCTCAACTTACAAACAAATCCCACATCCCCAAAAACCAGCACGCCTTTCCGATTGACATCCCGTGCAGCCCCGATATACATTCTGTGAATGAAACCTCGAATCTTAAGCCAAAATGACCGACAGTTCTTCACACTCGTCTCAAGAGCCGCATTCACAAACCCCTTCAGCCGGGCAAGACTCGAAATCGACCGCCGAATAACAGGCGACACTTCCGACCGACCCTGGGTCGGCATAAGGCCCGACGCCGTCCGCGAAGTCACCGCACGAATAAAAACCCTCGACCAGGCAAGGCCCGTCAAAATCACCGACTTCAGCAAGGCCGAACAGCAGTTGCTCGAACACGTCTTCCTCTTCGATGAATACCACAAGCTCAACGACCCCTTCGACGACCTCATCGCACGCCAGGACCGCGCACCCGACAAACCCCTGCAGGTAACCTTCGCACGAGACGCCATACAACGACTCGTCGACCGAGGAATAAGACCCGACGAGGCAAAACGATACTTCTCGGCTTTCTACCAGATACGAAGGGCTTTCTATTTTATCGACAAAAGCCTCATCGGCCAAAGCCCTTCCATGAAAAAACTCCGTGAAGACCTCTGGAACAACATCTTCACCTTCGACATCAATCAGTACCAGCTCTATCTCTGGGACCGAATGGAGGACTTCTCGACTCTTCTCCTTGGACCAACCGGCTCAGGAAAGGGCGCCGCCGCCGCCGCAATCGGACGAAGCGGTTTCATACCCTACGACGAAAAAAACAACGTCTTCGCCCCGAGTTTTACACAAACTTTCGTCTCCGTCAACCTTTCCCAGTTCGCCGAAACCCTCCTCGAATCCGAGCTCTTCGGCCACGCTCGAGGCGCTTTCACAGGCGCAGTCGAATCACACGAAGGACTCTTCGCCCTCTGCGGCCGGCACGGCGCAATCTTCCTCGACGAAATCGGAGACCTCAGCCAGCAGGTCCAGCTTAAACTCCTGAAGGTCCTCGAAGAGCGGACTTTCTCACCCGTCGGAAGCCACAAAAAACTCCGCTTCCAGGGCCGCGTCATAGCCGCAACCAACATCGACCTCGACCGCCTCCGCCGAGAAAAGCAGTTCCGCGACGACTTCTACTACCGACTCTGCTCCGACTGCATCTTCGTCCCCGGACTCCACCAGCGACTCCGCGAAAATCCCCACGAGCTCACCGAACTCATCGCACACACCGTCAGAATCATCACGGGCGCCGATTCACTCGAACTCGTCGAAATGGTCGCCGACGTCATAAAAAAACGCCTCGGCCCGGACTACACCTGGCCCGGCAACGTCCGCGAACTCGCGCAGTGCATCCGCCGCGTAATCATCAAACACGACTACACGGCCGAAACCCGAACACCCGTCCCCCTCACACAGACACTCGCCTCCCCCGACGGAAGCCTCCCCACCGCCCGACAACTCCTCAACCTCTACTGCCAGAGCCTCTACCAGCAGCACCGATCATACGAAAAAGTCGCCGATATCACTAAGCTCGACGCCAGAACCGTAAAAAAATACATCCATGCCGCGCCTGAAAACACCGCTCAAGCCGCCGGAGACGCTCCGTAGTGAAGCCCCCAGCGCTGACTGATCGCCTTTACACCGAGAACCTCATACAAACCCGCAACGCCTACCAGAACGTAGATAATCCGCGTCGCCGCCGTCATGCTCCCGAAAAACACCGCGATAACGTCGATGTTGAACAGCCCGACCATGCCCCAGTTCAAACCTCCAATCGTCAGCAGTGTCCACACCACAACGTCCACCGTCTTCATGGCCCTGTGCTTCTTCATGCTCGTGCCCCCACGCGTAATGCGCCCGTGCCGCCAATCGAACACGACCGCTCTTCTTCTGCCGCCTCAATGCCAACCCGCCGTCAATGTGTCTTCTGAAAACGATGTGCTTGACGCTCTTCCCAGTAACGGGCAATCGCATCCTTGCTGCCAAGACCGATCGCAAGAGCAGCCGCAAAGCTCAAACCCGCAAGAATGATGTTGAATGATGTCGAAACCAGAAACGGTGCAATCCCCAACTGCGAAAGAGCTATCGCACCCGCGAAAATAATGATCGACCACCGCGCCACGCCCGAAAGAACCCCCGGATGAGGCATGTCCGCGTTCGCCGCCGCAACGTGTGCGACCCTCCCAACGAACATCGCAACGAACATACCCAATACCAGCACGAGAACCGCCGCGATCACTCGGGGAATATATGCGAACACCGCCGCAAGCACAGCCGAAGCCTGGGGAAGACCCAGCGCATTGACAACCATCACGAATACCATGATCATCACCAGCCAGAAAACCAGCCCCGTAACGAGACCCCGGGGAGATATCTTCAAATCCCCTTTCCGCAAAATCTCAGGTATGCCCGCCCGCTCCGCCGCCGCGTCGAATCGCAGCGCACGAAGTGCCCGATCCGTCGCCCACCGGATCGCACGCGCAACAAGCCACCCCACAAGCAATATCACCAACGCACCTAACAGGACCGGTATGTAAGCCATCACTCGGCTCAGCATCTCACGCATCGGATACACAAAAACCGCTCGCCATTCAATTTGAGCTAACATGAACTGTCCCCCTGAAATAAAAATGACAAATAAACAACCCCAAAAACTTGCCGGCCTACCTGCAAAAACGCCTATCGGACGCACCCGCTCAATCACCTCGCCACCCCACACGCTACTATCTCGGCAACCGCCCCCCTCCTCTTAACCAGAACCTCCCCGCCAGCCAACAAACCCCGCAGAACCGAAACGGGCGAACGCCTGCACCACCCGC
>JAWLHD010000469.1:0-3803 GCA_041690555.1 Anaerohalosphaeraceae bacterium | reverse complement strand
GAATCGGCCTCCGGCTGAGTATCACGAAGCAATCACACGAAAACTTGAGAAACCTACCCCGATTAAGCTATGAGTGTCCAAGAATCGGGGGCTGGACCGCATCGGGTCGCACAAGACTCATTCATCATCGTCCTCTAGTCCAATCGCTTCCTTCAAATGATCGATGAGCGCTTTCAGCTCCAGTGGCGCATTGTTCTCGAGGTCATCATCTTCGATACGTGCGAGCGCAGAGATATGCGTTTCCGGCTTGCTTCGATTCAGAAACAGGTACGGATACCACTTGAATTCGTCGTCGTAGTCATCATCGTACAGCTTGGGATCACCGCCGGTCTTTAGGGTAACGGCTTTCTTGTCGCGAATCGCGTCGGCGCCGCCGCGCGGTCCGCGCCCACCAGGGTTGGGATGCTGATAGGCCTCCGGGAAAGCGATCAGCATCGCGAAATCGATATCGAGCGGAACGGAGAAGAATATTCCTTCCTCCCTTAGGGCTCTAAGCCAGTCATTGTCCTCTCCTTCATCCACTAAGTCGCTGTCCTCAATATCGTCCACATCGTCGGGATCGATTGAGCCGACTTCGACGAAGGCGTTCTCGCTGAGATCGTTGTCGATCTCCCCTAGTTTGGCGACCACATCGGCAATCAGGTCCGCGCCGCCGTGCGCCCTTCCAAGATCAAGGTCAAGCAGGGTCGCGTGAGGGATGCGAAGATCGTTGAGAAGCCTCCAGAAGTGGCTGACATATCTTCCACCCAAAGGCACGATCGGCACGAAGGATGGATCAAGCTGAACGCCCATGGCTTCAGCAATCCGCGGGATTACAAGTCGCTCGGAGTCGCCTTCGCCGAGAATGACGAAGCGCGCGAAGTAAAGCTCTGGGTAGGCCCTGATAGCGACGCGGACATACTGGCTGGCTTCTTCATCGTCTTTTGGTAGCGTAAGTTGCCGGACATAGGCGCGCCGCAGTTCGCGGTTAAGCCGGAAATAGCGCACCTCCTCCGGTTCTATTCGGCTGAGGATCGCCGACGAATGGCTTGACAGCGCGACCTGCGCCGACAACAGGTCGCCAATTTCCCGCGCCTGCGCGACGATGCGTGAGAGGAAGAAGGGCGAGAGGCTGTTCTCTGGCTCTTCGATCGCAAGAAATGTGAGGCTCGTCCGCCGCAGCTTCTCCTGGTCGAACGAGCTCTCCGCGGCAGGCTGCGCGAATACGTCATTCTCGACTTCCAGGGTCGCTGCCGTGAGCGCGATATGGAAGAGGGAACGCTGACCATCGCTGAGATCCGCGAGCGCGCGCTCCTGCCCTGCCTCGTCAGGAAAGAAGGCGAACTCGGCCTTGCGGACCAGCTCCTCAAAGCGGCTTTCGACCAGGCGCAGGACGGGCGTGGTGTCCGTGCCCGCCTCGTGGACCTGCTTCCAGCGCCTGGAAATGCGCTCGATCACAAAGCGCGCAGGCTCCTCGCGCTCGAACTGTCGTTGAATCTCATGGGCGCTTGCCGCGCTGCCGTCCTGAAACCGATCGGACCATTTCGCGGCCTGCCACAGGCGGCCCTTGAGCAGGGCGGTGACCTGCCCCGCGGCGTCGCGGGTAGCCGGGACATAAATGAGCTGGATGGAGCCGCGCTCCACGGACTGCACCCGCTTGCAATCGTCCCACTCGAAAATGTCATCGAGCGTCGTGATCCACCGGAGATCTTCATCGATGCTTCCATCCGGCGTGCCGTCGTCGGTCCACTCCGCCTGAAGCCTCATCCTTGCCTTAAGGGGTGCACCTGGAGCGGAAGCAGCCATCTGGAGGAAAAATTCCGGGACCGCGTCCTCGGCGGCATCTTCATCAAGGACTTCCAGCTCTGGAAAGGAGAAGAGCACCTCGATCGAGAGAGTCGCCCCCGACTCAAGCTCCTGCTGGTCGGCAGGCAGGTGGAAGTCCTGGCGCCGCACGGTGCGCTGCGCGGGCGTGACGCCGAAAAGACGCGACAGCGCCTGGAAGACGGCTGTCTTTCCGCAGCCATTGCCGCCGACGAACGCGGTGACGCTGCTTTCAAGCTTGAGCTTGGTCCCTCTCGGACCGAAGCAGCGAAAATTCCTAATTGAAACCATTTCGATCTTCATTGCCTGAAGTCCTCAAACCTTTCTTATCCCAGTTGAAGGTGAACCTGAAGGTGGGAACTCGCTGACATCTTAGCAATGTGCATGGTCTTGATTTATTCGAATGGCTCACACGATCCCAAATGGGAACCGCCCTTACTGATTCGATACATATTCTCACAAAGACATCCGTACGGCGATCGTACGGACGTCTTGCTGTAGATGTTTACACAATGATTTCAACGGACACCTCAGGTAGCCGTTCTTTGATAGCATCCGCCAATTGACGGAACGCTCCCATCGAGTTGTAATTGGAAGCGCCATCTCCGCCGGACTCCCAGAAGGAAGAGTCAAAGTAATCCTCGCCGTCGCTGTCATCAAATCCTTCTAGTACGCTCTCAATAACCTCCATCGAAAGCTTATTGCTCTTTGCCCTAGCAAGCTCAAACACGCGAGGAGCAATAAGGTGCATAACATACATGCCAGGTGTCTTTTGGATAGAGTGGTTTTTCGCGTCCGCAAAAGCTTCAGGCATTAGCTCCTCGAGGGCGCACCAGTAGCTCTTTAGCAGTTTGACGACCTTATCGTTATCCATTTCTGCTGTGAAACCTCCGGTCAAAACCGGTTTCAAAGACGCAGAGAATGAAGTAGCGCTTGCAACTGCCAAAGTGCTCCTGGATTGGTTGGGCAGTTTGATGCGATTGAACCATGGAGATCCTTCTTCCTCCATCATCTTGCGGGTAATATCGGTCGCTCGGAGACGCCACTTTTGACCTTTGCCGACCGCATCTTTCGCTACTTGGGGATTTTGTTCGGCCATCCCTAGAAGCAACTCGGCGGACAGGTCGGTCCTGATACCCTTGGCGGTAGTATTGATAGTATAAAACTGGAAAACCTCTTCGTACTTAGTCATCTCTTCGACGATAACAACCAAGAGTTCGTAATCCAGGAGCGTCTGATTCCTGTTCTTTTCGTACTCCATCTCGAAACCATATACACGGTGTTGTCCGTCTACAATCCATAGCGGGTTTTCCCCTGTTATGTCGAGGTGAAGATAGCCAAACGGCGTGTCCGACTCTGACTCGATGTGAACGAAATCTAGTTCGCCCCGTGAACAAAGCAGAATCGTGTTGGGAAAGAGTGGCTTACCTCCTTGATCACGGATGTATTTTGCGACCTTTTGGAGTCGGGACCTTTGAGGGCTGCGCTGATAGCCCTGTCTCGCAAAGTACTTGTCATCGTCCTTCTTAAGTTCCGGGTTCCACACATCAACCTCTGCAATCTTATCCTTGATAAACATCCGAACTGGTACGCTTGCCTGGTAGATTGTCTTACCTCCTTGGGACGAACAGAGGCACGGGATTGTGAGCGTCTTAGAAACCATTTCCATCTTCCTTTCGTGAGTGGGAGTTGATTCGAATTCCTCCAACGCTGTCAACATATCACGCTCTTCTATGATGCGTCAACTATGATGGTGATGTTTTGATCCGGATTTTTAGATCCGACTTATTCGCTAACTATTCAGATGACTTGGCCGTCCTTGGAGGCTCTTGTCCGTCGGCATTTCGATCGACAAGCGGAAGTCGGATCATGTATACCGAGTGCCAATGGTTCGGTGCTTGCAAGTGGAAACATGGACCGACGCCCCCAGCTGCCCTCCGGCGTCTGCGGTTTTTCTCCCGCCCCTCCCCCCGGCGCTCGGGACAAGCCCTCGCTGCCCC
>JAWLHD010000468.1:0-3824 GCA_041690555.1 Anaerohalosphaeraceae bacterium | reverse complement strand
GGTGGGTCGCTCGGTTGCGATGTTGGCAAATTGGGCGGCGCCGCTGACGGGCACGGCGGCCATTACGTTGGCCCAAGGCCAGGGGTTATCCATAAGCTTCTGGAGGACAGCGGGGGCGTTGGTAATCGGATCAGTGTTGACAGCGACGAAAGCAACTTGCGGATTGATGATATAAGATGTGAAGATTCGTCCGTATGCAGCGGTTGCCTGGAGAAGGGGGTCGCCTGCTGCGGTGGGCCGAGGAAGGTCGGGTGTGTAGCCATATTGATCGGTTGGGGGACGATTGTACATGTCATAGGATGGGTCTCGGCGGCCGGGGTCGTCGTAGGCGGCGCCTCGTCGGGCGTCGGGCTGCGGTCGATAGGTGCGATCGTCCATGCGGGGGCTGGTTCGGTCATAGACGTTTGGCGATGCGGGTCGACTCAGCGGCTGGCGGGGCAACTGGCCGGGGGTGTTGGGTTCGGTAAGTGATGCGGTATCTTTGATGCCAAGGTTCCAGAAGAGGATGCAGAGATTGGACTGGGCGGGGTTGTAATCGAGTGTTGTGCCGTTTATGCAGGTGAGCTTCATAGGGGCGACAGGTTTCTGGAGCAGGCTTGCGTCGATGGCGTCGACGTCGAGCTGGAGGATATTGCCGGATGAGGCCCTGACGTTCAGTTGGTTTGCGCGGGCGCCCTGCGTTCTTGCGTAGGGGTCGGCGCCTCCTCCGGGGGCGGGGCGGGTCCTTCGGGGCTCGATCTTGAGCGGGGGACGGTCCAGAAGGATGGACATTGCCGCCTGGGTGGCGTTGGCATCGTGGTTGGTGCGGTCGGTCTCGGCGGCGCTTTTTGCGGCGAGGAAGGCCTGCTGGATGTCATCGGTGAAATAGTCGGTCCATGCCTTCAGCAGGAACGTTTCGCATTTCATCGAGTCGTCATAATGGGGGGCGTATTTTCTTGCGGCGTCGTAGGCGGCTTTGCAATCCTGGAGCTGCTGTGGGGTGGGCTTTTCGTTGCGGTTTACCATTTCGAGGATCGAGACGAGCATTTCGTCAAGGCGGCGGGCGGATGCCTGTATGTCGTTCTGTGCGAGCTGGCGGCGGTCGACGGGGCGGCCTGCCTGCGGGTCGTTATCGCCCTGGAGGATTCGTGCAGGTCCGAGGACATCGCGGCCGGTGCCGTACTGGGCATGCAACGGGGCGGCGGCGGTGAGGATAATACAGGCAATCAGTAAAAACGATAATATCTTGCGTATTAGATTGGACATTGAAGAATCCCTCACTTCAGGGGCATTTGCCTTTATGTGTCGACCACCTGTAATAGCATATCATTATCGGGACTAAAAGCAAGTGTTTTCGCTGAACATTCGGGGGCAAGTTTCCGACAAAGAGGGCGCGGCGGCGCTAAAGTTGAGTGTGGTGGTATGGGAAACGGCATTGCTGAAGCCGATTGACTTTTGTTTGGGCGCGGCATAGGATGGTTTTTCCGTGTTTTACGATAGTAATTTTGCTTTAGAGGTTCTGGATGTTCACCGGAATTGTGGAGTCACTTGGAGTGGTTCGCTCGGTTCGTTCGAGCGGCGGCGGTCGGATTATCGCCATTGACCTTGGCAAGGCGGCGGATGGTGTCCGGTCGGGCGACAGCATTTCCGTGAGCGGTGTTTGCCTGACGGTGAGCCGGCTGACTGGTACGGCGGCGGATTTTGACGTTAGCGGGGAGACTTTGGGTACGTCAACGCTGGCGACGGTCGGTGCGGGGGCGGCGGTGAACATCGAGCGAGCGATGGCGGCGGATGGGCGATTTGGGGGGCATATTGTTCTGGGGCACGTGGACGGCACGGGGCGCGTGGCGGCAATAGAGAGGCAAGGGTCGTTTACGGAGATGCGTTTTTCGGCGGGGGCGGAGCTGCTGGATGAGATGGTTATGAAGGGTTCGGTGGCGATCGACGGGATCAGTTTGACGATTTCGGCGATTGACGAGAAGGGTTTTACAATCGCGCTGATTCCGACGACGCTGCGGGAGACGACATTGAGCCGGGCGCGGGTTGGAGACGTAGTAAATATCGAGACGGATATACTTATCAAGGCGGTTAAGAAGTACGTCGGCAAGTCGGCGGGGGGCGGGCTTACGGTGGAAAAACTGCGGGAACACGGGTTCTGATTCGGGTTTGGTGCATTATGAAGAGAAAGGAACTGCTCAAGGGGCTTGGGCTGGCGCCTATGGCGGAAGCGTTGGAGCAGATGAAGGCGGAGATTTGAATTAGTTGGGCGGTTTTGGTGAAGAACGGCAGCGGCAATTTGTTGGGCAATGATCTGGTGATCGGCGTTACTATGGGCGATCCGGGTGGGATCGGTCCGGAGATTATTGTCAAGGCTTTGGCGGATGCGCAGATTCGTCATCAGGCGAAGTTCATCATTTTCGGTATGAACGAGCACTTGGCATATGCGGCGGACATGATCGAAATTGAGCCGTTCTGGCTTCGGCACCAGCATGAGAAGATCAGCCGGGACTATCCTCGCAACGTTGTGGTCGCGGACTATGACGATTTTTCGGTGCCTGCGTATATTCATACTCCGAGCAAGATTTCAGGTGAGGCGTCCATTCGTTTTTGTCTGGATGCGATCGAGGCTGCGCGGTCGGGGATAATCGATGCGATGGTTACTGCGCCGGTCAGCAAGCAGAGCTGGGAGAAGGCGGGTAGCCCGTGGCCGGGTCATACGGAGATGATCGCCGAACAGTGCAAGAGCCCGCGGAAGGTTATGATGTTCGTGGCAGGTCCATTGAAGATGGCGCTGGCGACTATTCACGTTGCGCTTTCCGATATTCGCAATCTGTTTACGATCGGGCGGGTTTTCGAGCCGATTGACCTTCTGGATGCGGCGCTGAAGGAGTACTTCGGGATCAAGCGGCCTCGGATCGGTGTGGCCGGGCTGAACCCTCACGCGGGGGAGGACGGGCAGTTCGGCGACGAGGAGAAGCGTATAATCGAGCCGGCGATCATGCTGGCGCAGGAGAACGGGGTGGACTGCCGCGGGCCCTTTCCGGCGGATACGCTGTTTCTGCGGGCGGTACAGGGTGAGTTTGACGGGGTGGTGGCGATGTATCACGACCAGGGGCTGATACCGGTGAAGCTTCTGGCGTTTAATGAGGCGGTGAACGTTACCATCGGCATTCCGATTATCCGTACTTCGCCGAGTCACGGGACGGCGTTCGACATTGCCGGCAAGGGGGTGGCGAATCCGGCGAGCATGAGGGAGGCGATCCGGCTTGCTATTCATATGGCGCGGACGAGGCGTCAGCAGGCGCCGGTAAAGCGGCGGTGAGGGCGGGTTAGTGAATTTGCAGGGAGTTCTGGGCGATCGAATGTCTGATCTGGCGTTCGGGAAGGAACGATTGTTATGGTATCCAGGAGAATGCTGTTCGGAGTGTTTTTGGTGGCGGGTGTCGTGGTGATTTTGGGGTGCGGCAAGACCTACTATGGTTCAGGTTGGCACGTGCTTAATGGATTCCCCATGAACAAGATATCGCCTCAAGAAGCAATGAGCAGAGCGGAGCCGTACCTGGATGAGACGTTCGAGTTGAGGAGTAGAAATCGCAGGCACAGTTCCGACAGGGAACCCGTGGTGCATGTAACGTTGAAGGGCGACTACTATTATCTGGTCAAGGACAACTACCCGTCTTATTCGCCAAATTTCTATCTTCAGCATGCATTGAAGGTGCACAAGGACACAGGCGTTTTGGCGTTTCCGTCATCCGGCACGAGATGAGGGTCTTTTCGAGGTTGATAATTGCGGCTCGGCTGTTATGCTGTGTTGGGGTGCGGCTTTGATCTGGCTGCTTGCGGGA
>JAWLHD010000467.1:0-2500 GCA_041690555.1 Anaerohalosphaeraceae bacterium | reverse complement strand
CAGAGCTCAAACAAGCCCGCCGCCTGCACTTCCCTTCCCAAAAAACAATGTCAAAGAACAAAAGCTGCCGACGCACCCGCCGACAAAAAACACACCGAGGCGCTGATCCCGAATCCGAGGTCCCCGGCGTGGTGTGGGAGCTTATAGTCGCAGCCCCGACGCCCTGTCAAGAAATTGTCACGCAGCCTGGACGATTTTCCAGGAACCGCCCCGTTCCCTGGCCGGACAGGCAAAAATCGCGACAAAAGTCGCGGAAATCATCATAGAATTTGCGTTAAAGGATTTGACACTTCCGGTCGCTAAATTCAATTTAGGAAGAGTTGGCGCAGAATCAAGGGCGGCCGAGGCCGAATCGGCCGCGACCTGCTGCGCCGGAAACAGGGCCTGATCCATGAACTTCCGACGCGTAGAAACAGAACTCGTTCGCCGCCTGCGAAGGCTCATGGCGCCGGGCCTGGTGGCCGGCGTGGCCATGGTCGGTATCGGCCTTCAGGATCTCGAGCTTTCGGATCCGGGGCCGGCCCTCATCGATTCGGATACCGCCGGCATCATGGCCGAAGCTGACGGCGTCGCCGAGGACCTTTCTGTCCATGAACCCGGTGACGAGCCCGCCGAACCCAATGTCACCGAACCCGATGTCGCCGAGCCCGCAATACACGAGCGGACGATTGCGATCGCCCGCGGCGACACCCTGATGGAGGCGCTGGTCAAGGCCGGCGCTGACCGGCGCGACGCCTACGAGGCCATCACGGCGCTAAGCGAACATTTCAACCCGCGCAAGCTGCAGATCGGCCAGGAGCTCTCTCTTGCCTTCCTGCGCGCAGATGAGACCGGGGAGCGCCTGGTTTCGCTGGCGGTCGAAGAGGACATCGACCGGACCGTGATGGCCCGAAGCGACTCCGAGGCCGGGTGGCAGGCCGAGGTCCTGGAGCGCCCCCTGCAACGCCTCACCATGCGGGCCGCCGGACAGATCGATGACAGCCTGTTCCTGGCCGCCGAGCGCGAGCGGGTCCCGGCCCGGGTCATTGTCGAACTCATCCGCATTTTCAGCTTTGACGTGGACTTCCAGCGCGACATCCGTGGGGGCGACGGCTTCGAGGTCTATTTCGAACGCTTCGCAACGCCCGACGGCCGCCAGGTCCGCGAAGGCGAGATCCTGTTTGCCCAACTGACGTTAAGCGGCAAGCCGGTGGCCCTCTACCGCTATGAGACGCCGGAGTCGGGCCGGGTCGACTACTACCACGCCGACGGCACCAGCGCACGGCGCACCCTGATGAAGACGCCCGTGGACGGGGCGCGCCTCAGCTCCCGTTTCGGGAGCCGCAAACACCCGATCCTCGGGTATACCCGGATGCACAAGGGGCTCGACTTCGCCGCGCCTCGCGGCACACCGATCATGGCGGCAGGCGACGGCGTGGTCGAGCGGGCCAACTGGTACGGCGGCTACGGACGCTATATCCGGATCCGCCATAACGGCACCTACAAGACCGCCTACGCCCACCTCAACGCCATCGCCAAGGGTGTCAGCGCCGGAGCGCGCGTGCGCCAGGGTCAGATCATCGGCTATATCGGCACAACCGGCCGGTCCACCGGGCCGCATCTCCATTACGAAGTGATGCGGGACGACAAACAGGTCAATCCGCTGTCTCTCAAGCTGCCGACGGGGGAGACGCTCAAGGGCGACGTGTTCGCGGCCTTCAACAGCTACCGCAGCGCGCTTGAAACCGAGATCGCGGCAATCCCGCTGCCGTTCGAGGTGGCGAAGCTTACCGAGTGAGCGGGGCAGCCGTCAGGCTGCCTCCGCAATCTTGCCGTTCACTTTGAGCACAAGATCGTCGGCCCCGGCCGAGACGGTGACGGTGTCGCCATCCTTGACCTTGCCTTCGAGCACGGCCTCGGCAAGCTTGTCCTGCAGATACTTCTGGATCGCCCGTTTCAGCGGCCGCGCGCCATAGACCGGGTCATAGCCGACCTTGGCGAGCCAGTCGCGGGCCGCATCCTCTAGCTCCAGCGTGATCTTCCGGTCGGCCAGCCGCTTGACGAGGCGGGCCATCTGGATGTCCACAATCCCCGCCATATGTTCCCGACCGAGACGATGGAACAGTGTGATCTCGTCAAGGCGGTTCAGGAATTCGGGCCGGAACGCGGCGCGCACCACCTCCATCACCTGGTCGCGCACGCTGTCGGCGGACTCTCCCTCGCCCAGCGCGGCGAGAATGTCGCTGCCCAGGTTCGAGGTCAGGATGATGAGCGTGTTGCGGAAATCGACCGTGCGGCCGTGCCCGTCGGTCAGCCGCCCGTCGTCGAGCACCTGGAGGAGCACATTGAACACGTCCGGGTGGGCCTTTTCGACCTCGTCGAACAGGATCACCTGATAGGGCCGCCGGCGCACGGCTTCGGTCAGCACGCCGCCTTCCTCGTAGCCCACATAGCCCGGAGGCGCGCCGATGAGCCGCGCCACCGCATGCTTTTCCATGAACTCGGACATGTCGATGCGGAC
>JAWLHD010000466.1:0-3844 GCA_041690555.1 Anaerohalosphaeraceae bacterium | reverse complement strand
AGTTCTCGACAACAGCTTCGTTGAAGGTATTGGCGTCCAGCTTTAACATGCCGTCCGCGCCGAGCGTGATGCCGATGTCGGAGGGTTTGGCAAAGCTGTCGGCGCTGCCGAATCCGCTTGCGGCCTGCGACCAGGGCATTCTGATCTGACTCCAGATGGTGCTTATCGAGTAATCGTTTGCAAGAATACCTGATTTGCCGGTCTCAGCGTCATACTTTGTTTTTTCCTGGATGAACATCACGGCCGTATTGTAAGCGGTGATCATCTCTTCGACTTTCGATTTGAGCGCCTCGGTGTCACGGGTCAGATTGACCTCAACATTATTGAAACCTCCTGCGCCGTCTGAAGTCGTTCTGTGAAGCTTGAGAGTAACGCCGGTTAGAACGTCGTCGATAGTGTTGGTGCTTCGGGCTATCCATCCATCCTGACCCTGAGTCTGAGTGGAGGTTACATGCGTTCCGGGACTGAGCGAACTGTCCATTATGATGCGCGGCACATTCCCGGCCGTCTCCAGAAAGGTAAACGTCATTGAAGAGTTGCTGTCGGAGGGCGGAGTTCCGCCTACTGTTACGCCGCCTATGGCCTGAATGGAAGCAAGACCGTTCAATGCCGCCTCCACTGTCGCGATGTCATCGTTGTAGTTGATAGCCGCAGTGGTCTCGCCGCCGAAGGCCAGCGTATAGGTGCCCGACGTCGCGTCACTGCTGCTGGTGAGAAGCTGAACCTCAGCGGTGGTCTGGTAAGAGGGATAGCCGTCGACACGTACTTTGCTGTCTTGTGCCGACTGTGTCTCCATGAACGTGGATCTGTCGAGAGAGGCGATATTCGCCACTGTGGAGCCGCCCTCGACGCTCTGGACGATATCCGGCAATGCAAGTTCGGCGCTGGAGCCCGTCCCCGCGACGAATGTCAACGACAGCGTCATATGGCTTTCGCCGGAGGTCGTATCGGTCAGCTTGATGACGCCTTCCGACAGGGTCGCAACGGCGCTTCCGTCATAGGCGGTGTTGATCTGACCTATTACATCCTCAAGCGTCGTATATCGCGTAACGTCAAAATAGAGGTCGACGCTGTTGTTGTCGTGGTCGGTCCCTACAATATGTATGCGGTCGGCGGTAATACCGCTTTCCATTTCTCCGCTGAATGTGCTGAGTTGAGTCAGTCTGGTTGTAAGAACGGCGTTCTGGTCGTTGCCGTCCTTCATCGCGGTATCGGCGGCATGCTGTTCGGTGTTGCTGTCACTGATGGTTATCTGATAATCGGAACCGCTGTCCTTTCCGCCGAGAACAAGATGATATACCCCTCCGCTGCCGTTGTCGTATTTCAGGATGCTGGCCGTCACGCCGGGATTGTCCTGGTCGTTGTTAATAAGGCCAACGAGGTCCTGCAGCGTTGTCTCGGCGGTGGTCTGCACGACGAGTTCCTTGTTGTTGTAGCTGAAGATGAAATTGCCCGCTCCGACGTATGAAGAGGCATAGGCAAACCCGTCATGCACCCAGCGGTCGCTGGTGGCAAGTTGTTTGATCTGGATGGAGTGATTGCCCTCGAGTGCATTGGAGCTCGCCTCGGCGGTAAGGATATCCGAATCGCTGGTCGCGGCCTTGTATGAACGGAGCTGACTGCTGTCCGAAAGCTCGCCGGCTGCGGAACGCAGGGAGTTCAGTTTGCCCTGCAGCTCGTTGACCGCACCTCGTCTTTGCTCGAACCGGTTAACGTCCGCCTCCATCATGCGGAGCCGACGACGGTTGACTTCCATAAGTTGCTCGATGATCTTCGCGGTGTCGATCCCCGTCGAGATTCCCGACAGCCTCAGCTCAGCCATATATACACCTTTGTCCTGCTCTCTCCGGCAGTTCTGCGTCTTCGGGCCGCATTCCTCGCAAAACGGCCCTGAAAACGTCTGCATGTCTCTTGAAATATTGTCCGTGCCGCACCATATGATAGCCGGCCGCGTGCTTCTCGAATGTTTCGGCCAAATAGCTGTAATACTTGCGTCGTTTAGCCGCCGGATCCTTCAGGCCGCTGACTTGCGGCAGCAGGACCTCCGGCGGATACTGTGAAACCATTTCATAAAGTGTCCGGGCTATGGCGCGATCGCGCTGCTCAAAATTCCTCGAAAGGCTGTGCGTCAGCATTCGATAGTAATAGGTAGCATGGTCGGCGACTCTCCAGAATCTTATCTTGAGGGCGTTGCGGCACAGAAACACGAAATCGGCCACATTCGGCAGCTCTTCATAGCCGCCGGTCTTCTCGAAGAGCGACATGCGCCGCAGGCTCCCCGGATAAGGAATCGGCGAATAGCCCTGATCGAAAAGATGGTGCGGCAGGTGTCGGTTGTCCGAAAAATCATGATACTGCCACCGTGCACCGGTGGGCTTGTCCTGATCGTCAACCAAAAAGAGTTCGGACGGATAGAAGTAATCCGCTTCAGGATGCTCCATGGCGCAGGAAACCATTTTTTCAATGTAGTCGGCAGCAATATAGTCATCCGAATCCACGGCCAGTATGTATTCGCCTCTCGCTTCGGCAATAGCGCGGTTTGTCCCCGCCCAGCGGTTCTTGTGCTCCTTAAAGATGCATCGAATACGTGAATCCTTGTATGACCTGATGATCTGTGGAGTTCTGTCGGTGCTGCCATCGTCGACGATAAGGAGTTCGAAATTCTCATACGTCTGAGCAAGCACCGAATCGATCGCGCGGCCGACGTACTTCTCCTGGTTATAGGTGATTATCTCAACTGTAACCAGCGGTCCGGAGGGCTTACCGTCAGTCGATTCCTTCCGGAACCACAGCTCGGCATCCTGGTGGCAGCCAATGGGGACAAAACCGTCGAACTTCGCAACGTCGATTCTCCACCCGGCTTCGTAGAGAGCGGCAAGGCTCTCGGCCGAATACGCCGCATCACCGCCGATCCTGTTCGTGCAGA
This sequence comes from Anaerohalosphaeraceae bacterium, assembly GCA_041690555.1. Classification (GTDB taxonomy): domain Bacteria; phylum Planctomycetota; class Phycisphaerae; order Sedimentisphaerales; family Anaerohalosphaeraceae; genus JACZKQ01. Next base: position 918 of record JAWLHD010000466.1, on the reverse strand, counting down.
CTGTCTGCACCATATTAACAGGATTGCAGAATGCTGCTGAAAGATCGAAACAAAGCAGCCTGGGCCGCTGTACCGCATAAAGGCGGGCATTGGCCGCCATCAGGCCTTCCAGCGTATTCGGGTTGGCAAAATCGAGCCGTCGAATCAGCCCCAATATGTCAGCCGTGCGATAGACGGAACTGGAGACCTCCAGCGGGTAACCGAAATCATATTGATGACCGGTCCAGTCGTACTCCAGTACGCCACCGTCGTATTCCACGAAGTCCGGCGGCGTCATACGAATGTTGCGGCTGTAATTGTAAACGGTGTTGCGCCCAAGACGCAGGGAAAAACCCGCTGCATCAGGATGACGCAAAAGGCTATCTATTATTTGCGACAGGCGGAAATCCTTTATGAATATGTTGTCGTCCACCATGAAGAGAATGTATTCACCACCCCTGATCAGCTCTATCGTCTGGCGCCTGAAATCAACTTCTTCGACAAACACAACGTCCGGGAATCTGGCCTTGAGGGCATCGTATTGCCGCATCTGGATGTCGCTCGATGCCATATAGAGCACATGCAGTGCCACCTCGTCGTGGTCGCGACATCGCATAGAAAAAGATTCAAGCGCCGCACAGAGCTGCATCGCCCGGTCTTTGCTGAAAACAAGGCCCACAAGTTTACTCTTCACGTTTTGCATCCCGCTTCTTCGGCCATTAGCCCCCGACCGCTGCACAAAGACTTCCTGATGCTCCCCGGCTCTCGATATTTTGTTGATGCCTGGTCGAGGAGCCGCCTAACAAGTTCATGATCAAGCCCGCCCTCGACCGCACGCGCAAAAGCAGCCTGGGCACGCCCCCACATTCCATATTGCAGACACGCCAGTCCGTGCCAGTAATGTTCGACGCCCGCCGGCACTTTCGCCAGCATGGAAGG
>JAWLHD010000465.1:0-3857 GCA_041690555.1 Anaerohalosphaeraceae bacterium | reverse complement strand
AAAAGGTCTCACTTTGCCGATAAAAGGTTTGCACACAACTTTTATTGGTAAGGAGACCACACTATGTTTAACAAGTCCATCGGCAAACTGACAGGAAAAACTTCACACATTGCCTCACGTTTCGAATCGGTTACCTTGAATTCCATAAGAAACATGCTCCCCGATAATGTCATCACGAACGCATGCATTGCGGCCGGGCACCATTATCGAATCCGCCGGATTACACCTGTCCTGACCGTCTTGCATATGATAGCAGCGGCGATATGGCCTGAAGATTCCTTTGCCGCCTCATGGCAGCTTATTTGGTCAACTTTTGTCGCAGCGTTCCCGGACGTGGGTGCGGCCTCCCCCTCACGCGGCGACGTGGCCAATGCGCGCAAACGTTTGCCGCTGCAGGTTTGGAGCAATCTCTTCGCGTGGCTGTCCCAACAGGCGCAAACGGCTTCGGCCTCTGTAGCCTGCTGGCGATCTCATCGTGTGATCCACGTTGACGGAACATGTCTGACGTTAGCTGACAAGCCTGAAGTCCAGCAGGCGTTCGGCGTACCCAGAGGCAAATCCGGCGACAGACGTTATCCCCTGGCCAAGCTGGTCTGCGTCTCGCTGGCCGAGACCATGACGGTAATTGCTTACCGGCTCGGGCGCTACAGAGACGATGAAAATGCTTTGCTGAATCCGTTGCTGAAATCCCTGCAAAAAGGCGATTTGCTGGTCGCAGACCGCCATTACGCCGGCGCCAATCTCTACTGGACATACATGCAGCACGGTCTGGAGTATGTCACGCGCATGCACCAGCATCTATTCGTCTCACGGCTCAAACGGCTGTGGACGTACAGCGAAAATGATTTCGTGGCAAAAATGAAAATCGGCGATGCCTACCGTCGTCGAGACCCCAGCCTGCCCGCCTCGTTGGCGGTCCGTTTCATTTGTGTGCAGGCCCGTGTTCGCGGGCATCATAAATGTCTTTGGTTTGCAACGTCCCTGCTGGACGCGGCGCGATATCCGGCGGCGGAAGTGGCCCGGCTGTATCTGCATCGATGGCGCATCGAGACGCTCCTGCGACAGTTCAAGGTCGACTGTGGCGCTGACGTATTGAGAAGCCAAACTGTCGATGGCATTCATAAAGAGACGGCCGCACGCTTCTGTGCGATCAACATCGTAAGGATGATCATGCTGGAGGCGGCTGTCAAGAACGAGGTGGATCCCCTGCGAATCAGCTTTGTCCATGCCCTGCGTACCATCCTGGCTTTTGCACCCCTGCTTGCCGTGCGTCCCATCTGTCAACTGCAAGCGATCTACCGGGCTATGCTGGTTGAAATCGCCGCTGGCCTCGTCCCAGAAAGACCGGGGCGGCTCGAGCCAAGAAGCATCACGCATGACAGAGGATACGCAAAACTAAAAACCACAAGGGCACAGTGGAGGCAACAACATGCAGCTTAACGAACCGCCATTCAGTCCCGGTCCCTTTAATTTCCCCCTTTAGTTTCCCCTGGACGACTGTTAATGTCATTACCCCCGAACCGGCCAGCATTCTATTACTGACAGGAGGATTGTTGCTGATTCGAAGACGCTGTTTTTTTTCACCTGTCCATCCACAACTTTTGGTTATACCTCAATCTGCAAGCGTACATGCCTCTGTGATCTCGCAGAAAACGATGCAACCAGCCTTGATAACACTTGAGCGTTGTTTTCGGGTTTTTCCAGTTCGCTTGCTGAGCGGTTAAAAACCGGTTGGCGAGGTCCTTTAGCGAGACCAGAGGAGTCTCCGGCTTTGTCTGCCAGTTTTCAGAAGGGGAGATCCCCAGCCCAAGTTTATGATAGCGACGGATCGCCTCGTCTTTGTCAGTTCATAGATAGATCCTGCGGCCAGCCCTGGTCACATATTACTGTCCCGTGTGCTTGCGGTAAGAGACGGGATTAGACGAAGGTCGACTTCTTGCCATTTTTTCACCTCGCAAAAGCATTCCAAAAGTGTAGTCATAAGTGTAGCATTGCTCTCGCCGAGGTGGATGACGCAGAAATGATTTTTCGCAAACCCTTGTGTATCAAAGGGTTTCGAAAATCGGGGTGATAGGATTTGAACCTACGGCCTCCTGCTCCCAAAGCAGGCGCTCTAGCCAAGCTGAGCTACACCCCGGAGTGCGTCGGTGGATTCTACGGTTGTGGGCATGGTTTTGCAAGCAAAACCTGGGGTGCATTTGGGCGAAGGGTGATGTTTTTTGGCTTGAGAGCGTGTGGGGATGGGGTTATTATGTTAGGGGTTTTGGCGGAAAGGGGACGACAATGGAGTGCAGAATCAATCGGTCGCTTCTGGAGTTGGTTCGGGGGGATATCACGGAGCAGTCTACCGAGGCGATAGTCAATGCGGCCAACGAACGTCTTGTGCTTGGCGGCGGGGTGGCGGGTGCGATACGCAAGAAGGGGGGGCCTTCGATTCAGGCTGAGTGTGTTGAGAAGGCGCCTATCGGTGTGGGCGAGGCGGTTATAACTACGGGGGGCGATCTGAAGGCCCGGTACGTGATCCACGCGGTTGGGCCGCGGATGGGCGAGGGCGACGAGGACGTCAAACTGGGGAACGCCGTGCGGAGCGCATTGAGGGTGGCGGACGAAAACGGCGTCCGCAGCGTGGCTCTGCCGGCGATCAGCACGGGCATCTTTGGATTCGACATGGAACGGTGCGCGGAAATCACACTTCGGACCGTGATCGAATACCTCAGCGGGGATACGGGATTGGAGAAAGTTGTCGTCTGTTTGTTCGACGACGATGGTTATGAAACGTTTATGCATGCGCTTGAGCCGCAGTGCGGCGATTAAATGGCGCGGCGTGGATTAGACAGAACGAAAGGCTGACATCGATGGAATTAACGCCGCAAGGACAGGGAGCGGTTAAGAGCATTGTCAATTGGGCGGGCGAGCATCACCTGGATATCGCCGGTGGCAGGGTGCGGCGGACTTCGTCGCGGTTCTGCCTGGGGGTGGAGCACGGGGACTACAACGGTACGGAACTGTTCGGAGTGGGCACGGACCGTTTTATCTGGATGGCGTATAAGCCGAATGGAACCAATCGCGTCCGATTGTACAGCGGCAACTTCGCGGATGACGGAGTGATCGATTTCGAATTGGGTCAGGTCCCGCCGCCGCGATCACCGGAGATCGCCGAGACCTGGGGGCGGTTTCCGTACGGCGTTGATTATATCCTGGGTCGTGAGGGGATTGCGCTGTCCCAAGGGATGGATGCGGTGCTGTACGGTAATATTCCGGGGGGTGGGATGTCGCGGTCGGCGTCGCTGACGCTGAACCTTATCGGTTCGCTTTTCGACGTGAACGGCATCGCGATGGATGACGGCCTGCGGATTGTTGATCTGGCGCAGATGGTGGAGAACGATTACATCGGTTCGCCATGCGGCAAGCTGGACCAGATCATGATTCAGTTTGCGCGGGCGGGCATGGGGACGCATTACAACCCGGCGGCGCGGACAATCGAATACGTGCCGTTGGGGGAAGGTGCGCGGGATTTTCGGATCATGGTGATGGATACGGGGACCGTGCGGCCGGGGCTGGAGAAGTCGACGTACAAAGTGAGGCGGGCGGAGTGCGAGGAACTTGTGTCACTTGCGCAGAAGGCAGGATTCGAGATATCGTGTCTGGCGGATGTGCGCGATGAAGCCGTCTACGCGAAGATAGTGGGGACTTTTGGCGATTCGCGGCCGGAATTGTGCAGGCGGCTGAAGTATATCTTCGGGGCTCAGAGACGGTTCTACGAGATGATGGACGCGTGGAAGGCCGGCGACGTCGAGCGGGTGGGGGCGATCTTCCGCGTCGACGGAATTGGCCTGCGGGACGACTACCAGATCAGC
>JAWLHD010000464.1:0-3860 GCA_041690555.1 Anaerohalosphaeraceae bacterium | reverse complement strand
CGCTCATTGACGACGGCATCGACGGTCTGCCGCGTGTTGCCACCATCAGTTCGGTGAGCATGGTCGCCCGCGTCGCAACCGACGCCAGCGGACCGGTGGAGTACTTCTTCCGCTACACCAACGCCGCCGGCGACGGACCGGGACTCGGCGATGGACATGACAGCGGGTGGCAGCTTAGTCCGACTTACGAGGACATCGGCCTGACCGCCAACATGACCTACAGCTACCGCGTCCGCACACGAGACCGATACGGCAACGAATCGGGCGAGTCCCCCGTCGGAACCGTCCTGCTCGATCCGGCGCTGGTGGACTTCAATCCGCCTGAGCCAAATCCGCCGGTCTGGGCGGAGGCGCCGGCGCAGTACCTGCTCGCCGACGGCAATTACTGGCACTACATGAGTGTCGAACCTGTCGCCGACCCTGAAGGCAATGGCGAAGAGTACTTCTTCGAGTGCCTCGACAACTCCGGACGCAACAGCAAATGGCAGCATGACCAGATGGTGTTCGTGCCCGGCCAGGATTATCCCGATCCGGCGCTCGTGCCCGGTGCAGTGCCTCCGGCGCCGAACGAGCGATGGGTACGTTCCGGCAGTTCGCCGTTCAACAAGTGGCGATACCGCGTGCGAACGCGCGACCAGTCGCCCAACCAGAACACCAGTAGCTGGAGTACGGTTGAAACTGTGCCCTAATCGCCGGTTCGGTGTGAAAGTGTGAAAAAAAAGGGTCGCAGGCCCCAAAGCCTGCGGCCCTTTCGCATTAATCCCGCAACTCTTCAATTGACCTGCCCGCGGCCCCCGCTACAATATAGTCCGACAAGCATTCAAAAACAGGGAGGTGTATTATGTCGGCTCTGTCAAAGAAAACGCTCGTTCTGCTGCTCCTGCTGTCTGCCGGCTGCACGGATGTGCGCACCGACCGGACGGTCCGCCTCGAAGACTACTCCGAAACGATCCGCCTGGCATGTATCGGCGACAGCATAACGTATGGGTCCGGTATCGCAGATCGCCAGCTCAACAGCTACCCGGCACAACTCCAGAAAATGCTCGGCGACCGATGGGACGTCAGCAACTTCGGCGTAAGCGGCGCCACAATGCTCAAGGTAAGCAACCTCCCCTACTGGCAGCGCGACGCGTTCCGCAAAGCAATGGCCTTCCGCCCCCACGTCGTCGTCATCAAGCTCGGTACAAACGACTCCAAGAGTCACTGGAACGCCGACGCCTTCGGTCGCGACTACGCCGAAATGATTGACACGTTCGCCGCCCTCGACACCGCCCCGCGCATCTTCCTCTGCCTGCCCGTGCCCGCTTACGAAACGAAATGGGAGATACGCAACGAGATCATCAAGGACGAGGTGATCCCCATCATAAGCCGCATCGCCGAAGAAAAACAACTGCCGATAATCGACCTCTACGTCGCACTCGGCGACGCCGAAGACCTCTTCCCCGACAAGATCCACCCCGACGCCGAAGGCGCTCTCCGTATGGCCGCAGCCGTACACCGCGCCCTTACCGGCAAAGACCCCGCCCCCTGATGACTGCCAGCTTAATCACTCGCTCATAACCCTGAGCAAATCGCCCGACGTCGTCAAGCCTATCGGTCGGTCCCTCACGCATTCTGCCGTCCTGCGTTCTGCACCCCACCGAAGTTCACAATCGTGCCCCGTACCCGTTTTCACCCCCAAACAATAATCCGCAATCAATCACCATCAATCGACCTGAGATAAATGTCCTTGTACCATGCCTCCGTCGGCGGCCCGCTGTGAATCTGCAAGCCGATCAGGCCCGTTTGCTCGATCCCGTCCTCCGGCTCAACGTAGTCCACCGTCTGCAAGTCATTAATCCACAACCGAATCCGCTTACCCTCGCAGCGAATCACATAGTCGTTCCACCCACCCTGCACGAGCACCTCATCGAGTTTCGCCCGGTCCGCCTGCGCCAGCACGCGGTTGCGCCGCGACTCGTCGTACAAACACCCCCAGTAATGCTGACCCATATCCGCCTGGTACCCGCTCATCTCATGATGATTCGGCACGCGCCGCGAACGAATCTGTATCCCCGCATTCGCATGAGCCGCATCCCCTAACAGCCGCACCTTCAATCGCAGCTCAAAATCGGCGTACTCTTTCTCCGTACACAAAAACTCGTTCCGCGGTATCGCCGCATTCAGCGTCCCGCCCACGATCGACCCATCCTCAATGCGAAAAGCGTCAAGATTACCCTCCCATCCCGCAAACGTCTTGCCGTCGAAGATCGCCACAAACCCCTGCGGCGGTCGACGCAGCGCCTCCTCGATCTTCGCAATCGCCAGCTTCGCCTCCGCCTGCACCGCTGCATCCTCGACATACCGCCGCACCAGCTCAATCGCCATACTGTGCCGCACCGCCGACAGCCCGCCGATTATCAGCCGCTTCTCGTCGGCGCTTGCCGCAGCCGCCATCGCACGCTCATACTGTACCGCCTTGGCGCGGTCGGTCAGGTCCGTATCCCTCTGCAACAACCGCACATACCCCCGCAGCGCAAGTATCCTGTGCGTCTCGCTGTCGGCGCCGGCGAACACCTTCGCCATTGCATCCAGCGCCCGCGTGCTCGACTGCGCCGTCAATGCCCGCACCGCCGCATCGCGCACCGCCGCATCATTGTCCTCCATCAATCCCATCACCGCCGAAAGCGCCGCATCGTTGCCTATCTGCCCGAGAACCCGCAGCAGCGAACACCTCGCCGCCGTCCCCTCCGCCGCCGCAAGACTCGCCACAACGGCGTCGGCGCGCCTCTCCGAGTCGCCAATCTTCTGCGCGACCATGATCACCGCACGCTCCGCCTCCCGCCGCCCGCCATCGTCCGGCAGGCCCGTCAGCCGCTCCAGCAAAGCGGGCAAATCCTCCGGCCCGGCCAGACGCCCCAGCGCATGCAGTGCCGCCCTGCGCACATCCCCGTCCGCGGCGCCCGCCTCCGCAAGCAAAGCGCCTGCCGCGGCTTCCGCATTCCGCTCGAAAAGCACGTTGATCAATTGCACCTTCAGTCCCGCCGGCGCCCCTTGCATCCGCCGCACGATCGCCGCCTCGACCTCCCCCCCGCGGATCGCCCGCAGCGCGCTTGCAGCGGCGCCCGCGAACTCGGTCCTGCCGAACTCACCAACCAGCATATCAACGAACGAAGCATCCCCCGCCTTGGCAATCGCCGCCAGCGCGGCCGTCTTGACTTGCGCATCCGCTGATCCCGCCGCCCAGCGGATCGCATTCAAAACGCCTGCGCCTCCGTTGTCCGCAAGTGCCGCCAACAATATCACCTGCCCTTCGGCATCCAGCTTCGGCAGCTCTCCCGCAAACGCTTTTCCAATCCGGTCCCCCTCCATCGTGCGAATGCACCCGACCGCCGTCCGCTGCATCATGCGATCCTTGCTCCGCAGCGCCGCTACCACCAGCGGTATCGCCTCCTCCGGCGCCGTCCCAGACAGACCCTGCAGCCCCGCGCGGCGAAGCAGCCGGTCCTCGTCTCTGCTCAGAACACGATAGATCGCCGCCGCCTGAGCATTGTCGCCCTCTGCCGCAAACCCTTCGGCGCACTGCAAGAGTGCATCCGCGACATCCGCACGCAGCCCCGCCGATCTGCGGCGCACCGCGTGCAGCGTTGCGACAGCTTCGGCGCCCCCGATCTTCCCCAAAGCCGCCACCGCCGCCCGAACCACCGCCTCATCACGAGACTGCGTCGCTTCCGCTAATGCCCCCGCGACCGCCTTGTCCCGGCGCTCGCCCATAAGATTGATCAAACGCACGAGCTGCACACCTTCCAGACGTCCCAGCGCATCGAGGATCGCCCTCCCCGCTTCGGGCGAACGATCCCCCAAAATCGCATAACACGCCA
>JAWLHD010000463.1:0-3866 GCA_041690555.1 Anaerohalosphaeraceae bacterium | reverse complement strand
CCACGACCGAACCCCCGGAAAACGTTGACCCCCAGGCCATCCGACAGGAAATGGCCGACATCAGAAAGAAACTCGCCAACCCCAAAAACCAGAACCGCGAAAACCCACAGCTCGCCGAAGACCTCGTCCTCAGCATCGAAGTCTCCCCCGACGCCGCCCCGGGACGCCGCGAACTCCGCGTCAGGACCCCCGCGGGCCTCTCCAACCCCATAGCCTTCCATGTCGGCACACTCCCCGAATACAACGAAAAGGAACCCAACGAAAAACCAGCCGACACCGACCTGCTCCCCGCTCTCCCACTCGTCACTAACGGCCAGGTCCTCCCTGGCGACGTCGACCGATTTCGAATCCGCCTCGCCAAAGACACGCACCTCGTCGTCCGCGCCCAGGCACGAGACCTCATTCCCTACCTCGCCGACGGCGTCCCCGGCTGGTTCCAGGCCACCCTCGCACTCTATGACTCCGACGGCAAAGAAGTCGCCTACGTCGACGACTACAACTTCCACCCCGACCCCGTGATCGCCTGCCGCATACCCGCCGACGGCGAATACGTAATCGAGATCAAGGACGCAATCTACCGCGGCCGAGAAGATTTCGTCTACCGCATCACTGCCGGCCAACTGCCTTTCATAACAAGCATCTTTCCCCTCGGCGGCCCCGCCGGCGCCCAAACCACCGTCGAGCTCAAAGGCCATAACCTCCCCAAGGACAAGCTCACCATCGACCCCAAAGCCCGCACCCACGGCACGCTTCCCGTCTCTCTCACCAACGACGGGTTCACCTCCAACGCCGTACCGTTCGCAATCGCCGCCCTCCCCGAATCGCTCGAAGAAGAGCCCAACGACCGCCTCTCCCAGGCCCGGCGGATCACCCTTCCCATCATAGTCAACGGCCGAATCGACAAACCCGGCGACTGCGACGTATTTTCGTTCGAAGCCGCCGCCGGCGACACGATCGTCGCCGAAATCCACGCCCGCCGACTCGACTCCCCGCTCGACTCGATCCTCAAACTCACCGACGCCCGCGGCCGCACTATCGCCGCCAACGACGACCACGAAGACAAAGCCGCCGGCCTCGTCACTCACCACGCCGACTCGCTCATTAACGCAGCCCTCCCCGCCGACGGAACATACTTCCTCCACGTCGCCGACGCCCAGCAAAAAGGCGGACCCGAATACGCCTATCGCCTGAGAATAAGCCCCCCGCAGCCCGACTTCGAACTCCGCATCGTCCCCTCAACACTCAACGTCCGCGCGGGCTCAACCGCCAACATCACCGTCCACGCCGTCCGCAAAGACGGCTTCACCGATGCCGTCACCGTCAGACTGAAAGACGCTCCCAAAGGCTTCACGCTCACCGGCGGCAGAATACCAGCCGACAAAGATGAAGCCAGAATACAGCTCAGAGCCCCCGCCGCCGCTTTGAAGCAGCCCGTAAATCTCGTCCTCGAAGGCGTCGCCAACGTGGGAGACCGACAAATAATCCACCGAGCACTGCCCGCCGACAAAAGAATGCAGGCCTTCTTCTACTGGCACCTCGTCTTAGCACAAGACTTCAAAGTTACCGTCCTGCCGCGACCCGGCCCCGCAAGAGCAGTCGCCGCCGCCGTAAGGCAGGCAGCAGCCGCCCCCGCAAAGCCGCCCACAAAACCAGTCGATCAGCCCGAAATGCCTCAAAAAGCGGAGCCGCCCAAAAAGCAATAATCTCGAAATTAGATGGCCGAAGTGCACCCCCGCGGTTATAATACTCGCGAGGACCCCATGAAGCTCGTAATCAAAAAAGCCGGCCAACCGCTCAATGAACTCAAATTCGCCTCCGGCCCCATCTACATCGGCCGACACGCACACAGCCAGATCTTCCTGCCCGCCTCCGCCGTCTCGCGACGCCACGCCGTCATCTACGACGCCCAGGGCAAATGGCTCGTCGAGGACCTCGACAGCGCCAACAAGACATACCTCAATGACCAGCCCATCCACAAAGCCGACCTCGCCGGAGGCGACGTCATCCGCATCGCCGACTTCACCATCGAAGTAACCCTCAGCCAGGCCGCACCTCCCCCCGTCCCCGCCGCCGTCCAAATGGACGAAACTCTCATCACCGTCCGACACGACCTCCCAACCGTCTCCCGACAGTGCCAGGCAAAGGAAGGACCCGAAATCCAGCTCCCCGCCAGAAGATTCAGAGACTTCGCGCGCGCCGCCTCCCAGATCTGCGCCGCCGAAAACCTCAAACAGCTTCACCGCACCCTTCTCGACGTCCTCGCAGCCCAGTTCGGCTCACACGACGCATGGGCCGCACTCAGAAAAATGCCCGAAGGACCGTTCGAACAACAGGGCGGACGACGCATGACAACCGAAATCATCAAGCGATCCGACCTCGTCATGCAGCAGCACGTCGCCGACGCATGTGAAAAACACAAGTGCATACTCGTACCCCAGGTCCCAAGAGAAATCGCCGAAGGCCAAATCCGCTCCGCAATTATCGCCCCGATACTCCACGAAAACCACTGCCACGGCGCACTATACGCCGACAACTCCCGAGACCACGAACACTACACAATGCACGACCTCGACTACCTCCTCTTCATAGCCCTCCAAACCGGCGCCGCAATACAGAAACTATGATATAGCACCAGGCTAACGTCGTTTGTACATACCCATAAGCTGTCCCTCCGCCAGGATGTGCCGCTTCATGGCCTTCTCAACCTCGCCCTTGGTCGCCCCCGGCCCAAGCCCCAGCATCTTGTCCAGCGCGTACACCTTGAAGTAGTACCGATGCGTCCCGCTCGGCGGCGCAGGCCCCCCGTACCCTAATCTGTGAAAGTCCGTCGTCCCATGCACCCCTCCGTTCTCCAGCCTCTCCTCCGGCCCAACCCCCTCCGGCAGCGACCGAACGTCGGGCGGCATGTCATAAATCACCCAGTGCACCCACGTCCCAACCGGCGCATCCGGATCATCACTGATCAGCACAATACTCGCCGTCCCGTCCGGAGTCCCCTCCCACTCCAACGGCGGCGAAACATCCTCCCCGTCCGCCGTATACTTCGCCGGTATCATCTGACCCTCTTCGAACGCCGAACTCGTAACCTTGATCCTCGTCGTAACAGCCATGACTAACCTCCGTCCACAGGTATGCAAAAATACAAAACTGAAAGTCCCGTTATAACCCACATCGCCCACCGGATCCGCCCCGCCTTGCCCGCAACCGTCTGCACCAGCGAATAAGCAATGAACCCGAACGCAAGCCCCGTACTGATCGAATAGCTAAGCGCGATCCTCACGATAATCACAAACGCCGGAAGCGCCTCCTCCAGATCACTAAAATCAATCCGCCTCACCTCCTTCATCATAAAAAGCCCCACCATAATCAGCGCCGGCGCCGTCGCATAAGGAGGCACAACACCGACCACCGGCACAAACAGCGCCGCTAACAAAAACATCGCCCCCGCAACCACCGCCGTCAGTCCCGTCCGCCCCCCCTGCTCGATCCCCGACGCCGACTCGATATAAGCCGTCGTCGTCGAAGTCCCGCACAACGCCCCGAACATCGTCGCCCCAGCATCGATCGCCAGCAGCCTGTCCAGGTTCCGCACCCTCCCATCTTCATCGACCAGACCCGCCGCCGGCGCCACCGCCAGCAGCGTCCCAACGCTGTCGAACATATCGATGAACATCAATGTGAAAATGCTCCCCATAAGACTCCACTTCAGCGCCCCCGCGATATCCAGTCGAAACGCAACCTCACCCACCGGCAGCCGAAAAGACGCCCACTGCCCCGGCGCCTCGATATACCCGAATAACCCCGCAAGCACCGTCGAAAACCCGATCCCCAAAAGCAGCGCCCCCGGAACACGCTTCATCTCGCAG
>JAWLHD010000462.1:0-3872 GCA_041690555.1 Anaerohalosphaeraceae bacterium | reverse complement strand
CAGTTCGGCCTCTCCGATGCTGTGCTCGACAAGGAAATGCCGGCCCTGTCCGGCGGCGAAAAGCAGCGAATCGCGCTCATCATAACCCTCCTTCTGGACCGTGATCTGCTCCTCTTCGACGAGATATCATCCGCCCTCGACGAGCGCTCCACCGAAACGATCGCAGCTATGATCAGGGAGTCGTCCCGCACAATCCTCCTTGTAACGCATGATCGCAGGCTAACGGCCGTCTGCGACTGCGTCGTCGACATACCTTCGCTTGGGCAGGCCCTCTAATGACCGACGCCATACCAATCAGCAATGCCCGAATGGCCGCCGCCTACATCCTCCTGGTGATTCCCCTGGCCATCCTCCTCTGGTATCGCATCCCACTCATTGGCAAAATGCTCGTCGCGGTCGTCCGAATGACGCTCCAGCTCCTCTTCGTCGGCTTCTATCTCCAGGTTGTGTTCCGCTTCAACAACGTCTGGCTCAATCTCGCGTGGCTCATCGCCATGATCGCCGTCGCCGACGTATCCATCGTCCGCCATTGCGATCTCCGCCTGATGCGATTTGCCGCCCCGATGTTCGGCGCACTCGTTGCCGGAACCGCAATCCCGCTGCTGTTCTTCGTCGGCGTCATCCTGAACGCCCCCGGCCTCATGGACGCACAGTATGTCATACCCATAGGCGGCATGATCCTCGGCAATTGCCTCCGCGCCGATGTCATCGGTCTCACCGGCTTCTACCAGGCCATACGCCGCGGTGAAAGAGCATTCCTCCTCTCCCTCGCCCAGGGAGCCGCAATCGGCGAGGCCGTTCTCCCGTACTTCCGGGACGCCCTCCGAGGCGCAATGCTGCCTGCCGTCACCACCATGTCCACTATCGGCCTGGTCTCTCTGCCCGGCATGATGACCGGAGTCATACTTGCCGGCGCCGACCCCTTCACCGCCATCAAGTACCAGATCGCTATAATGATCGCCATCTTCACTGGCACCGCAATCACGGTCCTCCTCGGTATCCTGCTCTCGATACGGACAAGCTTCTCCGGATACGGAATCTTGGACAGGTCCATCTTTGCAAAGTAGATCCGCGCAGTGAAACAACTCCTGACCTCTCGCTGAAAAAACAAGAAAAATGTTTGACTTCTGCAAAACTTGGGGTATAATCTGATAAGAAATACAAGGCAAAGCAAAAAGGAGAGGCAAAGTGAATAACAACCCATACATGCAGCTAAACCCTGTACTTAAAAGGACTTGCCGGTCTTCCCGCTGCCTGCCGTGCTCCATACCATGCTCGCCCCAAACCCCCGTTTTGAAAAAACAAAGCCAATCTTAACAAGCTCTTAATACTATAAGTGCCGCCAAATAAAGCACTTACGAACCAATGACCAAAAACCCTGCCCCAACCACCCTCAAAACAAACCCATTCAAAGTAGCGCCAAAAGCCCAAATGGAGGATTCATCCGTGAAAAGCTCTTTCTGCCGCTCGACAAGCGCACGCGTCATCTTAGCCGCTCTTGCACTATCCCTGACAGCCCGTACCGCCTTCCCAAACGAACAGATCACCCTGAACCGCAAAGACACCGGCTATCGCGGCATATGGTACATGAACCAGCCCTCCGGCGACGAATACGTCTACAAGTACAGCGGAGGCCTCGGAACCTATTGCGCCAAGCACCAGCCCTTCGCCGTATACTGCTCCGAAGCCAACAAGACCTTCCTCTGCTACGGCGGAACCGCCCCCGACACCAACACCAGACTCCTCCACATGGTCTCTTACTACGACCACGCCACCGGCCGGGTCCCCCGCCCCACAATAATCCTCGACAAGAAAACCTCCGACGCACACGACAACCCCGTCATCTCGCTCGACGACAAAGGCCACATCTGGATCTTCTCCACCTCCCACGGAACAGGCCGCCCCTCATACGTCCACCGCAGCATCGAACCCCACAACATCGATGCCTTCGAACTGATCAATGCAACAAAGGTCGAAGATGCAAATGAAGTCCCAATGACCAATTTCTCATACATGCAGGCATGGAACGTTTCGGGCAAAGGTTTTGCAGCCTTCTTCACCCGATACAACTACCCGGCCGCCCGGACTATATGCTTCATGTCAAGCCCCGACGGCATCCGCTGGTCTGCATGGCAGCGACTCGCCGCAATCGACCAGGGCCACTACCAGATCAGCGCCGTCGACGGCGACAAGGCCGGTTCCGCCTTCAACTACCACCCTAAGGGCAAGGGACTCAACTGGCGAACCAACCTGTACTACATGCAGACCGAAGACCTCGGCACAACCTGGCGAGCCGCCGACGGCACAATCCTGAGCCTGCCCCTGACCGACCCGCAGAACCCTGCCCTCGTGCACGACTTCGAAGCCGACGGCCTGCTCGTTTACCTCAAAGACATCCGCTACGACCAGACCCGCCGCCCGGTAATACTCTTTCTCACCAGCAAAGGCTACGAGTCCGGCCCGAAAAACAACCCACGAACCTGGACCACCGCCCGCTGGGACGGCGCACAATGGATAACCCGCCCCGCAATGACCTCCGACAATAATTACGACATGGGTTCCCTTTACATCGAGCCGGATGGTGCATGGCGAATTATCGCCCCCACCGAAACAGGCCCCCAGCCCTACAACCCAGGCGGAGAGATATCTATGTGGCTAAGCACCGACCAGGGCGATTCCTGGCGCAAGATTCGACAACTCACCGCCGACAGCGACAGAAATCACACCTACGCCCGCAGACCTGTCAATGCTCACGACGGCTTCTATGCCATCTGGGCCGACGGGCACGGCCGACAGCCCTCCGAGTCAGACCTCTACTTCTGCGACAAAACAGGCAGCGTGCGCATCCTGCCACGCCACATGGACCATGCCGACACCGAACCAGAATTGCTCCGCCAGCGCCGTCCAGGCCACCAGCCGTAAAGGGTATCCCGGAAATGAAACACATCTTAATATAGTCTTAATACTATCGCCTTAGACTGAAAAAACAATCATCCGAACTTCCTAACACCCCGCTGTGGATAACTCCAGCCGCATCAAAAAGAATTAAACCGGGAAAGCTGCATCACTCTGATAAAAGCTTCATTTCCAGTGCTGACAATGCAAATTTACTGTCTTACCTAAACCACCCACATCCGCAACTTGCCGCCAGCCAGAATTGTTGATGGTTTGGGGAAAACTCTTTTTTACCTTGACCTAACCCGGCGCAGCCGGAGCGAAAAGTTGAATTTTCCAAAAAGCGTTGCAGAACCAGTTCTTACCCCGGTTTTTCAACCAAAAACCCGCATAAAATCCCAACCAAAACCCACCTGAGCATTTCCCGCATACATATCAAGCCAAAAGCTATCGCAAATCGGGTATAACACCGCCCTCGATCACCCGATAAGATGCTCACGCATGCGTCATAATGCCCGGCAGACGAAAAAAACCTTACTCTTTTAGCGAAAGGTGGGAAAATGGCACGTATTACAAAAAGAACAGTGGTTTTGCTGGTCCTCATCGCACTCGGCGCAAACCTTGCCGGCTGCCGCAGAGAACCCGCCGCAAACGACCAGGCCCAGGGAACCGGCACAGAGACAAGACAAACCACACCAGAGCCCCAGGGAGTCCCCGAGCCACAGACCGGACCCGAGGAAGACACCCCTGAGCCGCAGGAAACACCCGAACCGCAGCCCCAGGAGCCTCAGGACGAACCCACTGAGCCTGAATCCGAGACGGATTTCGAATCTGGTGCAATGGAGCCCGACAGCGAGTACGGCTGGGAGGACGAGCCCAATGTACCGGAGACGCAGTACGACGAGTGGGAGACGACTGAGGAAGAAATGTGGGATGAATAGCCTTCGCGGTGCTGCTTACTCGCAGTGTTCAATCGC
>JAWLHD010000461.1:0-3873 GCA_041690555.1 Anaerohalosphaeraceae bacterium | reverse complement strand
GTTACAACCACCTGCGTATCGCGGCCTGAGGCCGCTCCTACAGGGGGAATGGTGCATCGTTCGTTGTTTCGTTGTAGGAGCCCAGTCCTCTGGGCGATAACCGACGGTGGTCCCAACCACCTGCGTATCGCGGCCTGAGGCCGCTCCTACAGGCGAAACGCCGCGTTGCGTTGTTTGTTGTAGGAGCCCAGTCCTCTGGGCGATTACGGCGGTGGTTACAACCGCCTGCGCATCGCGCCCGAGGCCGCTCCGTTCAGCGCCGAAATAGCCGCGGGGGCTTGGCACGTAAGACGGTATCTACAGGATTGCTGCGTGCGCTCCCGACGCCGCGCGTATCAGATCTGCAGCATCGGCCTCGATGACCTGCAGCCCTTTTCTTGCACAGTATTTGCGCTCCTTGGCGGTCGGCTCGGGGATGAACACCCAACCGGCGGGATCGTCCGCATCGACCATGATTTCCGAGAGCACCATGCGTTCGGTGTCGCGGGTCAGTCGCATGCCGAGCAGCAGATAACGCTTGCCGCGTCGATGCAGCTTCAGGGGCGAGGGAATGGCGAAGCCGCCCATGAGCTCGGTGATGTAATCCACGAAGTCCGCATCGGAAGCGATATAGCCCGGCTCGGGGCGCGGCGTGCCGAGCGGCTTGAACAGAATGGGTTTGCCCCAATCCGCCGCCTCGAGGCTGCTCGGGCGGTATTCCATGCCGTCATGATCGAAAATCTGGAAGCGGTGATCGCCGCCCAGCATGCGTGCCGTCCCCACCACCAATACATGGGGACGCGTGGCATAGGCCTCCTGCAATTGCGTGTCGCGGTTGATATCGACGACATAGCGCGGTTCGAGCCCGCTGAGCCACTGGTGCAGGGGCGAAGGCGTCCACTGCCGCTGACCGTAGGTATGCGTCAGAAACCGCTCCAGCGCCGCCCGGCCGCGACGCTGCTCAACGTGCATGGCGGCGCGGGGAAATTCATACATCAGACGCGGGCTCATGGGTCGCTGGTTGTTCATGGCGAGGATCAGACTTTCACTGTCTGCAGGAATGGGTTCGCCATTGACCACGTCGGTCACACCCTCCAGGGCGCCGGCGCCCAGATAAGGAATCACCTCGCCCGATTCAATCCCTCGCACTATCTCGGCTGCAAACTCCTGGTTCATTCGCGCTCTCCGGTTGGTCCTGTCATCCACAAAGCAAAATGCGGGCCGTGAAGCCCCGACCGTCCGCGAATGAACGCAAATCGACGCAAATCACTCCTGGAGTGGTGGACCTGCGCCCGTAAAAATCACGACAAAGCGGCCATCCAGCCGACTAAAACCCTCGTGTCCCCCGTGGTTTGGCTTTTTGCCTTTCGTCCCTCTCGAACCTTGTCGCTATCCGGACAAAACACGTTGCGTTTGTGGCACATGCTATACCCGACGCATTTCATACACACCGCCCAGGACCATGACCTCGTCCTCGCCCTGCAGCAACCGGGGAAGCAGGTCTGCGAAAAAGGTGATCTTGCTGAGCGGTATGCGGGCTTCGAGCACGTGATCGCCGAATTCGTCCGCGCGTTCGTGGTTCCGGGTGAAGGAGTTCATGTTGTTCAGCAACACGATGAATCGGTCGCTCCCGGTCTGTTCCAGGATCTCGTGATCGGCGAGACGGTTGACGCCGCGGTAAAGGGTCAGATGCGCGGCACTGCCGTGGCATCGGGTCAACTCATATTGGCCATAGGTGAAAACCAGATCGAGCTGCGCTTCCAGTGCGTTGGCGTTGTAGAGCCCGGCCACGCGCGCTTCCATATAGTGCAGGTAGGCGCCGTCGCCCAACGCGGTGATCACGGCACTGTGATGACGCGGCACCAGGCCGAAACGTGATTCCACCCAGCCCTTGATGACGGCCGCCTCGCGGCCATCCGGGTCGAAAGACCAGCCACGCAGCAGACGTCGATAGTCCATTTTTCCCCGGGCGCCCTGCGACGTGTCCCAGCCCGCCTCCGACGGTGAATCCAACAGAAAGTGCGCCGCCATGGCTTGTGTGAACAGGGCTGCGCGGGCGTGCCTGTCATCGATGCCGTCAAGGATCGAAAACAGGCGTCCGTGCAATTCGCGCACGCCATCGAGGTGAAGCGGCGCCGGATGCTGCTGGAACGTGAGGCTGCCGAGGATCACCGCCGGCAGGTTGCAGCGATTGATGGGCAGGCGCGCCGTCGCGGGCAAGGAGGGCGGTGCGGGCTTGTCGTTGTCCTGACAGCTTGCGGGGGTTTGTCGCATATACCACCAGAACTCCAGGTCCGTTGATCCCACGAAAACCCTCGTCGGACGGGGTGTTTACGAACGATTTGCGTAAGTGGCACAGCGGTTGCTGATTGAGTATCGGCAGGTACCCCGTCCCCAACGCAAGGAGAACATACCATGGCATTACGGCAATGCGCGATTTACGGCAAAGGCGGCATCGGCAAGTCCACCACCACCCAGAACCTGGTGGCGGCACTGGCCGAAGCCGGCAAAAAAGTGATGATCGTCGGCTGCGATCCGAAGGCGGACTCTACCCGTCTCATCCTCCACTCCAAGGCACAGACCACGGTCATGCATCTCGCTGCCGAAGCGGGCACCGTCGAAGACCTGGAGCTCGAAGACGTACTGTCCGTCGGTTACGGCGATGTGAAGTGCGTCGAATCCGGTGGTCCTGAGCCGGGCGTCGGCTGCGCCGGTCGCGGCGTCATCACCGCCATCAACTTCCTCGAAGAAGAAGGCGCCTATGACGAAGACCTCGACTTCGTCTTCTACGACGTGCTCGGCGACGTGGTGTGCGGCGGCTTCGCCATGCCCATCCGCGAGAACAAGGCCCAGGAGATCTACATCGTGGTGTCCGGCGAAATGATGGCCATGTACGCGGCCAACAACATTTCCAAGGGCATCGTGAAGTACGCCAATTCGGGCGGCGTGCGCCTGGCTGGCCTCATCTGCAACTCGCGCAACACTGACCGCGAGGATGAGTTGATTGAAGCTCTGGCCGCCAAGCTCGGCACCCAGATGATCCACTTCATCCCGCGTCACAACGTAGTTCAGCATGCGGAGATCCGCCGCATGACCGTCATCGAGTACGACCCCAAGGCCAAGCAGGCCGACGAGTATCGTGCCCTGGCGCAGAAGGTGATTAACAACAACAAGTTCGTGATCCCGACCCCGCTCTCCATGGACGAGCTGGAAGACCTGCTCATGGAGTTCGGCATCATGGAAGCCGAAGACGAGAGCATCGTCGGCAAGACCGCCGCCGAACTGGCCGTGCATGCCTAAGAAATAGAACAACACAGAGACGCAGAGACACAGAGAGAAGCACGAAAACTTCCTTTTCTCATTCTCTGTGCCCTCTGTGCCTCTGTGTTGAATTGGTTTCAACTGAACGTCCGCTGGATTGGGCGGCGTGAAGGAGACAAATATGACGACCATGACCCGTGAAGAGACCGAAGCCCTCATTGCCGAGGTGCTCGAGGTCTATCCCGCCGAGGCGAAGGAGGAGCGCGCCAAGCATTTGGCCGCCAACGACCAGGACCTCGACAAGTCCAGCAAATGCATCACTTCCAACAAGAAGTCGCTGCCCGGCGTGATGACCATCCGCGGTTGCGCCTACGCCGGGTCCAAGGGCGTGGTGTGGGGTCCCATCAAGGACATGATCCACATCTCCCACGGCCCGGTGGGCTGCGGCCAGTACTCCCGTGCCGGCCGCCGCAATTACTACGTCGGAACCACCGGGGTGAACACCTTCGGCACCATGAACTTCACTTCGGATTTCCAGGAAAAGGACATCGTATTCGGCGGCGACAAGAAGCTTGCCAAGCTGCTCGAAGAAGTGGAGACCTTGTTCCCGCTGAACAAGGGTGTCTCGGTGCA
>JAWLHD010000460.1:0-3892 GCA_041690555.1 Anaerohalosphaeraceae bacterium | reverse complement strand
GTTGCCGCGACCGATTGGTTCACCTGCGTTGCTGATCAAACGGGCCTGTTTCAGTTTGGGGGCATTCCAAACGATGCCGCCGCCGAATTCGCCGTGATCGCCGACGGCTATCCACACACGTTCACCTGGCGTCCGGGCAAACGCTTCGAGCCCAAACGCTTCAGGTCGGGTCAGGACGATATAAGCATTGTCTTGCGTAAGGTGGCGGGCCTTGCCGGGTGCGTTATCGACAGCGCCAGCGGCATACCTGTGGCCGGCGTTGCAGTCTACATGACCAAAAAGCAGGGTGCCGGCGCCCATCCCGTTGTGGCATGGCACTTCCTTCGCGGCACTGTACTGGTTTCGACCGCACCTGATGAGAACCGCATGGTTGTCTCCGATCAGGACGGTCGTTTCTCGGCCGAGGGGCTTGCACCCGGCGACTATTCGGTCTTTCTCGATCCGTTCGGCAACCCGGAGAGAGAGTGGGTGTCCGCAAAACAGACGGTTTCGCTGGAACCCGATGCCCGGGCCCAGGTTACGCTGTCAGCGTCAAAAGCTGCCCATGTCTGTATTTCTCTTAAAGATGAAACCGGCCGCCCCGTCCCTTCTGCAAACGTTCAACTGGAGGCTCTCCAAAGCGCAGGCGATGAGACGGCAGGTCGCGCCGCGCAAAGCCTTATTCGCGCAGATGCCGCCGGCCGCGAGCAGCTCATCAGTACAACTTCAAGCGGCCTGCTTAGGCTGCACACTGATGCCGATGGTCGGGCCCTTTTCAATGTCCCCCCGGGCGAATACAGGGTCGCCGGCGCAGCGGCAGCGGATTATGTCCTTGCCGATGACGGCGGAACGGTTTTTGTTGGCGCCGGACAACGCGCCGATGCGACAGTTCGCATGAGACGTGAGGAGGGCATGCGCGGAATCTGCGTCGATGAAGAGGGCAGGCCCGTGCCGGGTGCCCAAATCCGGTGTTTGGGGCTGCCGGATGTGGCGGCCGCAAGCGATGCGGAAGGCTGTTTCGCACTCGTAATAGACCGCGCCCAAGGCGTTGGCCGCACCCGGCTGAACATCTCCGCCGTTCACTTCGAACGAAACATCGGCGCGATGCAGCGGGTAGATCGAGGCACGAAGAACATTGGCAATCTCATGCTGAAGCCTGTAAGGACCGTGCGTGGCGCAGTTGTGGACGAGAATGGCTCGCCCATGCCTTCAGCCTCGATTACCATTGAGGCCGCCGAACAGGTTTTAACTTATGATACGCCCTATCTGGATGCACGTCCCGTGCTTTTCCAGAAACTTCAGACCGATGCCGCAGGCCGTTTCAAATCCTCCTTGCTGCCGGACTGGCGTCTTTACATTGTCACCGCCTCCTTCGACGGTTACGGCAAGTACGAAAAACTGGTCCAAAGGGCGACACTCGCCGGCTCGTTGGCTTTAGGTAGCAGCCCGAGGGTCTTAGGGAACACATATCAGTGGTCTGAGGGCGCAGACTCAATCGACTTGCAGACATTTATTCTTACAAAGCGAGGTCTGTCCATTTCGGGCGCCGTATATGACTTCATGGGCTACCCCGTGCCCAATTTTCGCGTCGCGGTAACCGGCAGCCAGCAGATGCCGGTGGAGGATGTCCTGACATCACAAGATGGCCGATTCACTTTTGCCGACCTTTCCGAGGGTGATGTCACACTAACTGCAGGCGGAGATATGTACGCAGAATCTGCCATAATCAAAGCTGGTCAGCAGGCTGTCTCCATTGTCTTAGGCGACAAATGGGCGGATACCTCCCGGCCCTGGCTGCCTGATCCGGCGTTCCAGGGAGCAACTGTTGTGGTAACGGTCGTAGATACTGCGACCGGCCAACGCCCGAAACTCAAGGACCCGAAAGTGTATGTGGAACAGGAGAAAGGAAACAGGTTCAGCCTGCCGGTCGGACCTGATGGCCGATGCCGTTTCTGTCTTACGCCCGGGCTGCACACCATCAAGGCCGGAGCCTATCCCGTGTATGACTACGTCGGCGGCAAGATTGAGGTAAAGCAGGGAGAGCCTGTGGAATTGCTGCTCGAATTGACTTCAAGGCCCAAGGCCAGCGGTGTGGTTGTGGATGCCGACGGCCTGCCGGTGGTGGGAGCCAAAGTTCAGATCATGCCCTACGGAGAGGAAAGTGAGACAATCGCCGATGGTTCCTTTTCCGCAGATTGGCAGCGCGTTGGAGACGTTAAGCATTTCGTCAGTGTAACCAAAGAGAAACGCCATATATGCGGTGCGGCCCTGCTCGCTCCCGACGGCCAGGCCGGCAAGATAGTCCTCCTGCCTCCTGCCGTCCTCAAGGTGAACGTTCGAGACAGCAAGGGACAGCCTGTTAGCGCCAACATCGCCGCCATCCTGAAGGGACCCGGAACTGTCAAGTTTATCTACTCGTCAAACAGACCGCTTTCGGGGGAAATTACAATCGACAATGTCATGCCGCCTCTTGAAGGTTACAAGATCGCGTTGGAAGCGCGCGCATTCACCATTGCAACCGTCGACATCATGCCCGGCGACATAGATTACGGCCAGGTCAAAGAGATTCAGGTCGTCATGGATAGATTGCCCCGAAGGTGATGCGGTTGGGGAAAAAGCTTTCCAAACCGCCGCTTTTCTGGCAGAATATGCGGGCGGAATTCGTCATTATTATGGAACGGAAGATCGGAGCCCCTGATTGGACGTTTTCAGTGAAGAACAACTGGTTGTTCGGTGCAGAACGGGCGACAGAGCGGCATACGGCGAACTGGTCAAGCTCAGCGTCCGAGAGGTCTTCGCGATCTGTCTCAGCGCGGTGGGTAACGCCGCTGACGCCGAAGACCTCGCCCAGGAAGCACTCGTAAAGGGTTTTCAGGAGATTGGCCGACTCCGAAAAGGCGAGAGCTTTGCACCCTGGATGCGACGGATCGCGAGGAATCTCGCCGTGGATTTCCTGAGACGACGCTACGTCGCACAAAACGCCGTAGAGACGCTCGTTCGCGACCAGCAGCTCCCTCGGCGGCAGGACGATCACGTGGAACTGGAGCGGGCGCTGCAGCGCCTTGATGAAAAGTACCGCCAGGCGATTGTGCTGTACTACTTCGATGGCGAGCGCACCGAAGCCGTTGCGGAGAAACTCGAAATCAGCCCGGCAACCGTGCTTACCCGCTTAAGCCGGGCCAGACAGCAGTTGCGTCAGATACTTGCAGAACATGGAGATACCGATGACTGAGCCCTGTGGCGACATGTTGGAGCAGATCACTGACCTGGTGCAGGGAGCATTGCCCCCCGGCAGAATCGATACCGTCAGAGGACACCTCGATACCTGCCCGGCATGCCGTGCCTGGTATGAAGCGATCATTGCCGACGGCCGCCGCATGAACGCCTATGTTGCATCGCATGACGAAACAGTCGCGCGAATTGAAGCAAACGTGATGGAAACAATCAACCGCCAAGCCAATGAAGAACGCATTTGTAGCAGGAGACTAAAAATGGGTAGTGATTTCTTGAAAGTGACCCTGGCAGCCGCCGTAATACTCATCGCAGCCATAATCGGCAGGGGGTATTACATCATGCAGGACAGGCAAGCGCACGTCCAGGTAGCCGTATCTGATCCTGAACCGGATACGCCCGCGTCCGCGGCGCTGCCCGGTCCGGTCGCCGTGGGCACGCCCGGCCTCCCCCCGACGCCGGCGCCGCCCGTTGCCGAGCTGATCGCTCCCGACGATCCCACGGACGCTCCTCAGACCGCCGATGAAGCTCTCATCGCCGCCGCTGTCGCCCAGGAACCGTCTGCCGCCGCACCCCCGGGGATGGCCGCACTGCCTCTTAAGCTCCCCAAGCCGATGTTTGTGGGGACGCCGACCAATATCTCGGTGCCCAATCTGCAGAAGCCCCTCGGAAAGCCCCGTCC
>JAWLHD010000459.1:0-3902 GCA_041690555.1 Anaerohalosphaeraceae bacterium | reverse complement strand
ATGAGGCCGAAATCGCGATTTGGACGACCATTGGGCGTTCGAAGGCGGTTCCGGCACCCGGGAGCGATGACATTGCGCTTTTGTTCAGCACTTCCCTAACGGTGGCCTGTTTGTCTCCATTGCCCTCGCAGCGATCCCCCGCGTCTTCGTGAAAGAGATGAGTTCAATGCATCGCCTCATAGATAGCCAGCGTTCTTGCAGCGGACCCACTAAGGTCGGTGGCAACAAGGCGCGCTTCGCCTGATGGAAGCGTTGTTATTGCAGGTGTTTTACCTGCTCAGGCCGCTGCTAAATGCCCGATGGTTCGATCTTAGCTTACTTGGATTTTCTTTCTTCGAGCTAGCCGGCCTCTTTCTGACGTTCCTGCTCGGCGTGGCCTTTGCTTCGTCTTTGATGCGGAGCAACAGGGTCCCCGTTTCGGCGATTGAAATATGGGCGGCCATTTTAATGCTGTGGATCGCGGTCGTCAGCTTCCTTCACCCGAGTCTGACCGACCTTAGCACGGTCGCCAAGTGGGTCTTGCCTTTGCTCACATTCATCTTTCTGCGTCGCATCCTGATCGATCGCTCCTCGCTGGTCCCGCTGGTCTATCTGTTGGTGCTAGGCTTTGCCATCCCCTTTTCCGCCAGCGTATTTCTGACCGTCCAAGGCGAGGGATTGGACCAGGTTGTCTACTGGACGGGCACCGAACGATACCAAGGCGTATATTCTGGCATTCACGAGATGGGCCACAATTCAGCATTCGCAATGATGCTGGTTGTTATCTATGTTGCAATTTGCAAGACCCGCGGTATTGACATTTCAAATCTCAGATATCTGGTGCTGGCAGCGATCTTTTTTAGCGCGGCCTATCTGTTATTCCACACACACTTGCGCACCGCCTACCTCGGGCTTGCCGTGTTCGCTGCGGTAACCTTGGCTTTCTGTGGTATCCGTTACCTCTTCGCCGGCCTTATAGCGGCGGTAATCGCCCTCGCATTTCTATGGCCCACAGTGAGTACGATTTTCTTCGATGTTCTAAATCCCGAATACACTGGCGCGGGTTTTGAGAGAGCTGGATCAGGGCGCATAGGCATCTGGATAAACAATCTGGAGATCTGGCTCGCCGCACCGCTGGAGTACAAGGTTGCCGGATTGGGGATCGGGAATTACATAGGCAACCGCATCCCATTGGTGAGTGACCCGTTCCCGCAGATCAGAAACAGCCATAATGACTGGCTTCAAGCTCTTATGGAAATGGGTATCGTGGGCTTCGGCCTCATCGCCGGCCTTTTTCTCGCCATTTTTAATCGAATCCTGCAGCATAAAGGGACCGAGAGGGCCGCATTCCTTGGTTTCTTTGCGGCCGTCGTCGCTATGAACCTAATGAGCAATAGCTACTTGCAACGAGTTGCATTGGGGCAGATGTTCTTCATGGTTATAGTTTATGTGGATCTCTATGGCCGGCGTGTGCCGAATGGCAAGGTCGGCCACACTGGAGGCCCAGGAGCCAACGGGGTCTAAGGTTCATTCTGGGTCAAGTGCATGGAGTTCAGATGACTGGCGTTCCGGTGCTCTTGGGGGGTGATTTGGGCGGTAGTTGAGGGGGCTCGAACGGCAAGGCGGCCGACAGTCATGAGGCTTGTGGTTCCTCTTTGTTCGGAGGGGGCGCTATGATTCATGAGCCATGAGCACGATGACATCTCGAAGGCGCTGACGGTCTGCCGGACCGGGACCCTCTTGTGTCTCATCCGAAAAGAAACAACATGAAGCGACAAGGGCCTTAATAAGGAGAATCGAAGATGCGGAGCAACAAAAAGCACTCTGTCGCCGACGCGAAAGCACAGGGCGAGGTATCGCCCAACGCGCTGGAGGGTCTGAGCGAGGCGGGTAGCGCCCGCCGTGATTTCCTCGGCCACCTAGGTAAGTGGGGCGCGGCCCTCACGGTTTTTGGTCTGGGCGCCGAGTCCACGATGCGGGTTCTGCTGAACCGCAGCGCTTTGTCAAGTGCAACGGCAGCGGGGGCAGTGTACGCAGATATCCCGTCGCCACCCGAGCCCACCGGCACGGTCTACTGGGTGGCAACGCACGGCAACGACAGCAATGCCGGGACTGAGACCGAGCCGTTTGCCACGGTGCAAAAGGCGCATGACATTTGCAGCAAAGGGGATGGCATCTACGTCAAGGCGGGCACCTATGTGTCAGGCCGCATCGACTGGAAGAAGTCTGGAATCATCCTACGTGGCGCACCCGGAACCAGACGGGAGCAGGTCATCATCGAGCGCTCAGGGAGCGGGCTGGGCGCAACGATTCTGATTGACTCTAACCATACCAACAACGGCGACCCGAAGATCGAAGACTGCCAGATATACGGAGTTACTATTCAGGGAGGGCCGGAGGTGGATAGCTGGACGGACAGGGAAGCCAACTGGAAAACAGAAGCCCTGCGGATGCGGGGGTATGTGCACGACTTCAAGGTTATCAACTGTGTCATCCGTCACGCCTTTAACCGAGGTTGCCTCCTTGGCCGCAACTCAAACTACTCATCCAATGACTTTCCGCACAACATCGAGTTCGCCTACAACGAGTTTTATGATATGGGCACCGATACGGCCGGGGGAGACATAGCTTTGGGGTGGGACACTGGCTTCGTCCACATCCACCACAACGACCTGCACGGCGATGTCGATGGTGTTGTCGCTGAAGGGAACCATATCGGCAGCTTGATCGAGAACAACACCATCCGCGAGCATTTCGGGCCAAGACCGCTGGACGAGGAACCAGGCCGGTTCCGCAGCAGCGAGGACGGTGTGGACTTCAAAAAATGCTACACGCAGAATCCTTTTCTACCAGCAGACAGCCGAACCATTATCCGGAACAACGTCATCTATGATCATCCGCGGTACAGCGGCATCACGATCCAGATGGGCTGTCAGCACGTAGACGTCTACGGCAACACCATCTACCGGTGCGGCAGCGGCATTCTTGTGCGGACGTGGAGCGGCGGCATCAACAACCCTGATGATCGAAACAGCCCGCCCGACTACACTCGAGATGTGAGAATCTGGGACAACGAGATACACGACTGTGATCTGCGTGGGTTCAGCATGGATGCCTATGGAGCAGAGGGGCTTGAGTTCACCAGCAATTTGGTATACGACTGCGGCAATGTTGACCGTCACGCCGAATTCAGGGGAAGCAATCGTTACGCCGGGTTCTACATCCATTCAGGGTGGAACATGGAATTTTCGGGGAACGTGATCTCCAATAACGGACAACTTTCCGCTGGCAATCCGCAGATTGACATCCAGGAAAGCAGGCTTTCGGAACTAACAAGCAATAGTAATATTTTTTATTTTCCGGACTCGTCATTCAGCTTGGCCAGAGTGGGTAGTAACTTTTACGATTTCCTTCAGTGGCAAGAGTCGTTCGGTCAGGATATCAATTCAACGCTAAGGGCTGCGCAATATCGAGCTCCGACGCCTCCCCAGTCCCCGGGAAGTATCGAAGTCTCCGGTGCCGCGAATTGTAAGGACCCAGTGAAGCGCGCCACGACCCTTATACGCGAGGATACATCCGGATTGCTCGGCTAGGCTGAGTGAGTACCCTGTCGCAGTTTCGCGCAGTCCGACTTAACGTCGCGTCAGCAAACCGTCGCTCCCAAAGGCGGGTTGGCCAAGAATACGACGCAGTTTTTTAGCCTGAGGACGCCGGCCAATCTCGTATTTTCGAGACGGTCGAAACGCCACAAGGGGTCATGGCGTCTTGAGGGCAACTAAGGGCCTGGGAAACCCGGGAAAGCCCAAAACCGGCCAAAACTGATAACGACACTACGCCCCGAGCGACCATTTGGCGCCGACAAGAGCCTAGGCGCCCGGCTGAAATCAAAATGTTCTTCTCCTTTGTTTAGCGCTTTTCTGGGT
>JAWLHD010000458.1:0-3912 GCA_041690555.1 Anaerohalosphaeraceae bacterium | reverse complement strand
GGATGGGCCGCGCATCGCGGTCAACCTGGGCGAGCGGTACAACACGCCGGACGGCATGGCGCTGGATGCCAACGGGGACATTCTGCTGAATGTGCCGAACTTCAACAATCCCGAGTATCCTGCGGCGCTGCTGAAGATCGACAAGCAGGATCGCATCACGGAATTGTTTGTCTTTCCGCGGCACCCGGAGACGGGCAGGGCATGTCCGCTTGGCATCGACGTCGGGCCGGACGGCAATTACTATGTGGCCGACAATCAGTCGTTCGTAAGTTCCGACTACAAGTCGCGGCTGCTGCGGCTGAACGTCAGGGACGGCGAAGTGGTCGGCTGCGACGTGCTGGTGACGGGGTTCCTGCAGGCGAACGCGGTGAGCTGTCACGGCGACAGCGTATATGTTACGGAGACCTCGCTTGACAACGAGGCCAGCCCGATGCCCAGCGGCGTGTACCGCTTCCGCTATGCGGAGTTCACCGGCGAGCCGATTGTGCTTGAAAGAGGCGGCAGGGATAAGCGTCTGATCGTTAAGTTTTACACGAGCAACGACGAGTGGCGCGTGGGCGCAAACGGTATGGGCTTCGACGCCGACGGGAACCTTTATGTGTGCAATTTCGGTGAGGCGAGCCTGTTGAGGTTCAAATTCGGCGAGGACGGCAATGTTGTGTCGCACGAGGTGGTCGCGCAGGGGCAGGGGATGGAGAGCACCGACGGATTGAAGATTCACCCGGTGACCGGGGAGATCTATATCGCCGACTTCGTTGCCAATGCCGTTCATAAGGTCGACCCGAAGACCGGCACTGTTAATACGATATGGCGAAACGAGAACAACTCGGGCGGCGTCGGCGGGCTTCTTGATCGGCCGTCGGAAGTTTGCATCCGGGATGACAAGTTATATGTCGCGAATATCGACCTGCCGATGGCAGGCAACGAGTTCGATGCTCCTCATACAATCTCGGTGCTTCAAATAGAGTAGCAATGCGGCGCCTGCCGTGACAATCAACATAGTGTTTAGGGAGTGCAGTATGGACCAGCAGATGTCAATGAACGTAAGAATCCGCCTGAGCGCAATGATGTTTCTGCAGTATATGATGCTGCCGGTATGGTGGTTTCCCCTGGCGGCCTACCTGGAAAAGATGGGCCTGAGTGACTGGACACCGCTTGTGATGAGCACCATGGCCCTTGGATGTCTGTCCTCTCCGCTCATCGGTATGTTCGCCGATCGTCACTTCGCAAGCCAATATGTGCTGGCGGCCTTGAACATGATCTCCGGAATCCTGCTGATTGTGGCCGCACAAACAGGCGCAGGTATAGCCGTATTCATCACGCTGCTGCTGGCCATGTTGGCTTACATGCCCACGTGGGGCTTGACCAGTTCGATCAGTATGACACATGCGCCCGCAGAAAAATTTCCGCAAATACGCGTATTCGGGTCTATCGGCTGGGTGGCGGCCGGTATCTTCAGCATTGTTGCCCTCTATCGCTTCAATTCCAGGATTGACGGCACAAAGATTGTATTCTACTGCGGAGCGGCCGTCTCTTTTGTTGGCGCAGCCTTTGCTTTTCTGTTGCCGCATACTCCTCCGCCCGCCAAAGGTCAAAAGGCTTCCGTCGTCGACGTGCTCGGGCTGCGATCCTTTTCTCTGTTCAAGTACCCCGACTTTGCCCTCTATGTGGCTGTTTCGATTTTCGTAACCATCGGCTTCAGCATTTACTGGTCATACTTTTCACTCTACCTGACGGATAAAGGGGTCGAGTTGCTGACATTTACGCAAAACCTCGGCCAGGCAGTCGAGATTTTGCTGATGCTCGTCGTGCCCATCGCCATAGTAAAGATTGGACTCAAGTGGGCGATGGTCGTCGGTCTCTTCGCACAGTTGGTGCGTTATGGCGCGCTGCTGATCGGCGAGGCCGCCGGTGCCGAAATGGCGCCGGCGTACATTGCGATCCTGGTCCACGGGCTGATCTTCGGCTTCTTCTTCGTGGGCGGACAGATATACGTCGATCGTCGCGCTCCAAAGGAAATGAGGGCGCAGGCCCAGGGATTCATGTTCTTAGCGACTTTCGGCGTGGGTCTGCTGATCGGCAACTTCCTCTGGGACTGGGTCATCAAGACCTACACGATTGAAGGCGTCCGCCATTGGCAGCCGATCTGGATGTGGACGACAGTAGCCTCGGCACTGGCGCTGGTGCTCTTTGCAATCTTTTTCCGCGACAAAACCAGCCCCGTCGACACCACCGAGGTGTCCATCGCCGAAGGCGAGGAACCGGTGGTGCTGTAGGCCGGACGAATTCATAAACGCATGTCACGGGCCCGGCCGGTTTATCGGCTGGGCCCGTTTCTTTGACGAGGAAAAGAACATGCCCAGGTACCTGATGGGAATCGACAACGGGGCGACGGTTTCGAAGGCGGCGCTGTTTTCGCTGGACGGGACGGAAGTGGCAGTGGCGGCGGAGAAGACCGAGATGCTCACGCCTGCGCCCGGGCACATCGAGCGGGACATGCAGGCGATGTGGAAGGCGACCGCCGAGGCGATACGCAAGGTTCTTGCACAGGCGCACGTCGACTCCGCCGACATAGCGTGCGTAGCGCCGACGGGGCACGGCAACGGCCTGTATCTGGTGGACGCCGAAGGCCGACCGGTCCGCAATGCGATCATCTCCACCGACAGCCGCGCCCGGGCGTACGTGGATCGGTGGCTGGTGGACGGGATCGACAGGAAGGTGCGGCAGAAGACGATGCAGAGCCTGTGGGCGGCCCAGCCGAATGCGCTTCTGGCGTGGCTGCGGGACAACGAGCCTGATATAATGAAGCGCGCCGCGTGGGTGCTTATGGCCAAGGACTATACGCGATTTCGACTGACGGGCAGGATCAACGCGGAGATGACGGACTTTTCGGGTACGAGCCTGATGAACCTGCGGACGCGTGACTATGACGACGAACTGCTGGCCGACTTCGGCATCGCCGACATGCGGCGGCTGCTGCCGCCGGTTATTCAGACGGCCGACGTCGCGGGCGAAGTGATTGCGGAGGCGGCAGCCGAGACAGGACTCAAAAGGGGCACACCCGTCGCCGGCGGCATGTTCGACATCGACGCGTGCGGGCTTGCCTCGGGGCTCATCGACGACTCACGGCTGTGCATGATCGCCGGCACCTGGGGCAACAACCAGTATATATCCAGGACGCCCGTTGTCGATGAAGACGTGTTCATGACGTCGTGCTACTGCATCGCCGACTATTACCTAATGCTCGAAGGCAGCGCTACTTCGGCTGCGAACCTCGAATGGTTTGTAACGCATTTCTTCGAGGCGGAGGGGCGTCTTGCCGAAGAGCAGGGGCAAAGCGTCTTCGACGTGGTCAACGCGGCCGTCGCCGCAACGAAGCCCGCCGAATCGCACATTGTTTTTCTGCCGTTTCTGTTTGGGTCCAACGCCAATCCGGACGCCCGGTCGTCGCTGATCGGGATCAGCGGGTGGCACAATCGAGGGCACGTACTGCGTGCGATCTTCGAAGGGGTGGTCTTCGGGCACAAGGCGCACGTGGAGCGTTTGCTGAAGTTCCGCGATATGCCCGAGGTGGTGCGTCTGACCGGCGGGGCCGCCCGCAGCAGCGAATGGGTCGGGATCTTCGCCGACATCCTGCAGGTTGCGGTTGAGATACCAGACGGGACAGAGTTGGGGGCGCTCGGGGCGGCGATCGCGGCGGGCGTTGCATCGGGCTGCTTTGACGGCTATAATGAAGCGGTTGAGAAGATGGTGCACTGTTCGCGTCGGCAGGAGCCGAATGCGGCGATGAAAGACGTGTACGACGGGAAATACGTTAGCTACAAGGCCGTTATCGAATCGCTCGATGCGGTGTGGAAGCAGATTGGGGGCAAATAATCGGTGAGGAAGCAATCATGAAGGATGAAAAGATCA
>JAWLHD010000457.1:0-3921 GCA_041690555.1 Anaerohalosphaeraceae bacterium | reverse complement strand
GACGTGATCAAGGAGGGTATGGACGGGATGCACAGCTTTAATATGTCGCTGGCTCGTTTGATCAAGGAGGGGCACATCGGTATCACGGCGGCGAAGGCGTACTCGCACAATCCGCAGGAGCTGGAGATGCTGGTGAAGGTTACTAATACTCGGCCGGGTTAGGGTTTGTGGGGTTGGCGGACTGAAAGTAGTCGAGCCAGTTGGCGATGATGGCGGATTTGATGGTGTTGTCTTTTCTGTATTCTTCGGCGGTGCGGCCCCAGTAGAAGCCTATGCAGCCGTCGGTGAAGGGGCGGGAGGCTTTTATGAACTGGTCGAGCTCTTCTATGGAGCAGTGGAGGGGGAAGATTTCTTCGATGACGAGGGGTTTGCCGAGGTCGTAGGCTTTGAGGGCGGTGAGGGCTTTGTCGACTTCGCCGGATTTGGGGTAGAAGTGGACGGCGGCGAAGTCGAGGTTTTCGTTGACGGGTGGTGCGTGGAAGAGGGGTCGGCCGCCGCCGAAGACGAAGACCCAGGGGATGACGCCGACGGTGATGGGGCGGTGGGGGTCGACGGCGCGGATGGCGGCGGTGAGTTGGTCGACCCATGCTTTGGCGACCTGTTCGCGGGTGCGGTGGGCGAGGTCGAGGGAGATGCGCTGGACGAAGTGTTTGCCGCCGAACTCGCCGGCGAGCCATTCGGTTTCTTTTTTGTCGCGGCCGGGGAGGATGGGTTCGTTCATGAGGTCGTAGCAGAAGACGGCGGGGCTGGGGGCGCAGACGCGGGCGACGGCCTGCCAGAAGGCGGCCTGCGTGGACCAGCGGGCCGGCTCGTCGAGGGCGTCGTACCAGGCGGGGACGTCGGCTTTGTGGTAGCAGGCGAGGCCGGTGATGTTGAGGTAGAGGCCGGTCGTTTCGGCGAGGCGGATGAGGCGGGCGAGCTGCGCGAGGGCGGCGTCGTTGGGCTTGTCGGGGGCGGTCATGAAGCGGGCGAGCTGGAGGTGGATGCGGACGGTGTTGGCGCCGAGGGCCTTGATCTCGGCGAAGTCGGCTTCGACGGTGGGCCATTCGGCGAGCCAGTAGTCTTCGAGGAGGCGGCTGGCGTCGTCGTGGTCGTAGTTGACGCCCCAGATGAGGAAGGGGGCGGGGGAGTCGCCGCGGACGAAGTGGGTGCGGTCGGGGCTGATGCGAATCCAGGGGAGTTGCTCGGCGGCGGAAAGGCAGGGGGCGAAGGATGCGAGAATCAGGCAGGTTGGGAGTATGCTGTTCATGACTATGTCCTCGTGATGGAAAAGGTGTCTGACACCTTATTCCTGTTCGGCCAATAACGAGTGGGCCTGGTCGCGGAGGGTAGCGATTTTTGTTTCCACAACGTTCCAGACGGTGTCCGGGTCAAGACTGTCGTAGCCGTGTACGAGGACGTGTCTGAAGCCGATGATGCTGCGATGTTCGGATATGCGGTCCGCTATTGCCGGGGCTGCGTGATCGAGCTTAATCATGGCTTCGCCGATAATCTGCAGTTCGCGTTCGAGCGCGGAGCGGAACATACGGTCGTTTCGGTAGTCGTAGACGGTGCGGCCTTTGCTCATGCTCAGTACGAACCCACAACAGTCGATGATGTCGTAAAGGTATTTTTCAGGCCTGTGGAGCGGCATAGATTTGCTTTCTTGTCTGGTTGACGGTTTGGATGAAGTAGGGGTTTTTGAGGGCGCCGGGTTCGACGAGGTCTACGGGGCGGTCGAAGAGGTCTTGCAGGGCTTCGAGGAGCGCGAAGAAGTTGTCGAAGCGGTTGTCTTTGACCGAATCTTCGAATGTTACGAGCAGGTCGATGTCACTTGTTTGTTCGTCGAAATCGCCTGTGGCCGCGGAGCCGAAGACGTCGAGTTCGCGGACATGGTACTGCCTGCAAAGGGCTATCAAGGCCTCTTTCTTCTGTTCAATCGCCTTTACCATAGCTTCCTCACCGATCTGCCTGCTGACTCTTGAGCCGGCGGCCTATGCTTAGGATATGCTCTATTATGTCTTCGGTCAACTCGTGGTTTTTGAGGAGGGGGTAGCCTTCCCATACTACGTAGCCGTTGGGTTCGAGGAGGATTACGTGTGGGATGCCGAAGACGCCTAACTCTTTTTTGGTGCGGGCCTGGGTGTCTATTGCGGAGTAGAAGCTGATTTGGGGGTCTTTGAGTTTGCGGACGTCGGCTTCGGGTTCGTCGGAGATGCCGATGACGATGAGTTCGTCTTTGTACTTTTCGTGGAAGGTGTTGAGGAGGTTGATGGAGCGGCGGCAGGGGGGGCACCAGGTGGCCCAGAATTCGATGAGGACGTATTTGCCGATTGTGTCGGGGGCGTCGGTGAGCCATTTTTCGACGATGAGTTCGGGGGCCTTTTGCCAGATGATGGAGTTTGCCCAGAGGCGTTTTTCTTCTTCGAGTGTCGAGGGGTCATCGCTTATTTCGAAGGGTGAGTTCGAGGCGAAGCGGGGGATGTCGTAGGGGTCGTCGGGGGCTGCGGCGGCTTTTTGTGCTTCTTCGTCGACGGTTGGGCCGGCGGGGAGATTGTCGTCGGCGCGGGCGGGGGCTTCGGTGGTGGAGGTGGTTTCGGTGTTGTGTGACGCGTCGGGGGTGCGCTTGGTGCAACCGGTGAACACGACGAAGATGCATGACAGGAGAAGGCTGATCATTGCCTGTCGAGCCGTGGGGGATTGCGTGGGGTTGAACTGAAGGTACCTGGTACCTTTTTTCTGAGGGGGGTCCGTGGAGGGCGGTTGTGTTTGCAGGGCCGGTGGCTGCGGGGAGAACTGTGGTTGTGCAAAAAAGGTACCAGGTACCTCTGCGGTGCGTTTGGTGGAGGCGGTGAGGGTGACAAGAATCATGGTGTGTTTCCTTGTGTTGTTTTGAATGGTTTAGCGGGGGAACTAAATAAAGGTACCTGGTACCTTTTTTCTGAGGTCGTCGGCGTTACGGAGGACGGCGGTGGGGATGTAAAAAAGGTATCAGGTACCCTTGGCGTGGGCGGTTGATACCAAAGGGATTTCCAGTAGGCCTGGTCGGTGGCGTACACGTCGATGGCGGCGTCTTCGGGGAGGTCGGGGGGGAGGATGCCGTAGCGTTTCATTTCGCGGACGTAGGATGGGAGGGGGCGGAAGCCGGGCATGTCAAAGCGTTTGATTTTTTCGAGGTGGTCTTTGCCGGCCCGGATGAGGGTGAGGATCTTCCGGTAGTCGGGGTCGGTGGCGTCGGGGAAGACGGCGAAGTCGGTTTGCTCGTCTTTGTTGTCGGCGTTCCATGCGCGGCAGATGGCGTAGCCGCCGGCTTGTTTGGCGAGCGGGGCGAGGAGGATGAGTGATTGGTCGGGTCTTGTGAGATTGAAGAGCGCGTGGCGGGCCATGCGGACGCGGGGGTCGTCGAAGTCGGGGTTGGAGAGTACGAAGCCCATTTCGTCTGAGAGGAATTTCGGGACGGGGAGGCGTTTGTCATGGCAGGTCGTGCAGCGGCGGGCGATGGCTTCTTCGGCGGGCGGGGATTCGGGCCAGGCGCGGTCGGCGGTTTCGAGCTGGCTCTTTGGCCAGTCGCCGATGGTTCCGCAGCCGAGTGCGGCGTAGGTGCCGGGGTAGACTGCGCCGGATTCGATCCAGTAGCGGATCATGTCTTTTTCGCGGGTTGAGAGGCGGACGTCGTGGTGGTCGCCGTTGAGCTTTTGCATGAGCGGGCTGGCGGACGTGCCGACGGAGCGCGGGGGGAGGTTGGTGTAGAGGCGGTCTCGGCCGTCTGAGATTTGTTTGGCGGTTGCGGTGAGGGTGAAGAAGCTGTGGGAATACATGGGGCCGCGGTCGCCGGAGAGGATGACGCCGCCTTCGCGGGTGTCGTAGTCGTGGCAGCGGAGGCAGTGGCGGTCGAGTATGGGCTGGATGTCGCGGGGGAAGTCGAAGACGTCGGGGACGTGG
>JAWLHD010000456.1:0-3930 GCA_041690555.1 Anaerohalosphaeraceae bacterium | reverse complement strand
GCCCGGTGCCCCCCAGCGCCGCGCCCGCATCGCTGCCGTCTTCGCCATCATCGCCTTCCTCGACGTCCCCATGGTCATCGTCAGCGCCCGATTCCTCCCCGACATCCACCGCGCCAGCTTCGAGTTCACATCGCCCTGGCAAACCGCCGCATTCTTCGCAAGCATGATCTCAACCCTCATGCTCGCCGTCGTGCTCATCACGCTCAGAACCGAAATCATCAAGACAAACGAACTCCTCATGCAAACCCGAATTTAATTGGAGCAGCCCCATGCTTTACCTCGCACTCGCATTCACCGTACTATGGACCGCCGCATTCGTCTACCTCATGACGCTCGACGCTCAAATTAAAGACCTCCGCCGCCGAATAAACGCCCGCCGCACCGCCTGACCGCCCCCATAACACCGCCCCCGCCCCAGGCGACAAGGTCGCATATGCGATCCATACTCCGCACCCCTGCCAAACCCGACCGAACCTGTCCCTCCATTAAACGTATATACATTGTTAGCATGGAGTATGATCATTGGAGAAACGTATTCACTCGTAAAAGGGGACAATCATGTTCGACACACTTGACAAACTCATGTACGCCGGACTCGGCGCAATGTCGATGACCCGCGAACGCGCCGAAAAAATCTTCGATGAATACGTCAGCCGCGGCAAGGCCGAAAAAGACTCACGAAGCGGATTCGTAAAGGACATGGTGGAAACCGCCGAAAAGAGCCGCTCCGAACTGGAAAAGCTCATTAGCAAACAGGTCCATGAAGCTGTCCAGCAGGCCGGCATCGCAACGCTTGAAGACCTCAAACGCATCGAAAACAAACTCGACCTGCTCCTTGCAAAACAGGCGTCGCCCTGTGAGACGGACTAACCCCAGCGCGCTGGCCGCTCTGGACCGGCTGAAGCGTTACCATCACGTCGCAGCCGTCCTGGCAAAGTACGGCTTCGCGGAAGTCGCCGACAACCTGCGCAGCCGCTTCCCCGCCCGCCGCAAAAAACCGCCAAAAACCCCATCCGAACCCGATAACGCACGCCCCGCAAGGATCAGGCACGCCCTCGAAGAACTCGGCCCAACCTTCGTCAAGTTCGGACAGCTACTCAGCACACGCCCCGACCTGGTCGCCCCGGAATACATCCAGGAACTCGAGCTCCTCCAGGACCACGTACCACCCGTACCCGCCAAAGACATCATCACCGCCGCCCAGAAGTCCCTCGGCGGCAAAATTGAAGACTTCTTCACCCGCTTCGACGAACAGCCCATCGCCGCCGGAAGCATCGCCCAGATACACCGAGCCGTAATCCCCGACGGTTCCCAGGTCGCCGTCAAAATATGCCGCCCCCACATCGCAAGAACCGTCCGCACCGAATGCCAAATCCTCCGCGAGTTCTCCGCTCTTTTTCGCGGCCTCCTCTTCCGCCACGAAACCATCAACATCGAGCAGATGATGGACAGCCTCCTCGACGCAATACTCAAGGAAACCGACCTCGCCAACGAACGACGCAACCAGATCCGTTTCGCCAGGCTCTTCGCCGACGACCCCACCGTCCACGTCCCCGCTGTCTACGAAGACTGCTCCTCAGAATCCGTACTCACTATGGAATACATCGACGGCGTCAAGCCCGCCGCAAGAACCGCAATCATCCAGCAAGGCTTCGACCCCAAAGAGGTCGCCCGAAGGGGCGCTCAATTCGTCCTCAAGCAAATGTTCGAATACGGTTTCTTTCACACCGATCCCCACCCCGGCAACCTCTTCCTCCTCCCCGGAAACGTAATCGCACCCATCGATTTCGGACAGGTCGGAAGACTCTCCTCGCAGGATCGCCGACTCTTCAACGAAATCGTACTCTCAATAGTCGAACGCGACGCCGCCAACATCGTCAGATGC
The DNA here is from genome assembly GCA_041690555.1 of Anaerohalosphaeraceae bacterium. Lineage (GTDB taxonomy): Bacteria > Planctomycetota > Phycisphaerae > Sedimentisphaerales > Anaerohalosphaeraceae > JACZKQ01. The sequence goes on along the minus strand of JAWLHD010000456.1, from coordinate 2,045 downwards.
TTCGAGCGGCAGAACATGCTCTCCGAAAAAACCAACGTCCGCAAACTCACCGCCGACATCGAACAGTTGTTCGACGTCTACCACAACTTCAAACTAAAAGACATACCCTTCGGCGCCGTCGCCGGACAAACCTTCGACCTCTTCCGCCACAACTTCGTACACCCTCCCTCACAATTCACCCTCATGCTGAAGAGCATGGCCACCATCGAATCACTCGCCACCACGCTCGACCCCGACTTCTGCCTCATGGAGGCCCTCGAACCCTACGCCCGCCGCTTCAGCCTCGCCGACCTCGACCCGAAAACCGTCCTCCGAAGATTCCGCAAGGCCGTACGCGGCGCAGGCGACCTCGTCTCCAGCCTCCCCGACGACGTAAACAGCCTCCTCACAAAAGTCCGCCGCGGCAACCTCGAACTCCGCGTCCACCACGAACACCTCGACAGCCTCGCCCACAGCCTCGACCGAAGCTCAAACCGAATCAGCTTTGCCCTCATCATCGCCGCACTCCTCGTCGGCTCAAGCCTCCTAGTCTCGCAGGAAGGAACCGTCCTCGGCCTCTTCACCCTCCAGACTATGGGCATCGCCGGCTACATCACCGCCGGAATACTCGGCATCTGGCTCGCTGTCTCAATCCTCCGAAGCGGCCGACTCTAACCTCCGCTCTGAAAAGAGCACGGGACATGACTCCCCGCACCAGCATCGATCCCGCCTCTTGATTTCACGGTGCCACCGCACTATAATATATACGGTCGCCCACGGGCCCGGCCGGTCCCCGATCGATAGGCCTGCACCATCGCACGATAACTGAAACGGAGAGACGGATGATGAGATTCAAAAAGAACCCACCTTTGCGGCCGTTTTGTCTGCTTGTCGCCCTCCCCTTGCTTTGGACGCCCGCGCTCCTCGCCCAGGACGAAAACCACCCCGCAGTGCCCCTCATCAAGGACGGACAGACCCAGATCGTCAAGCGATTCGAAGACCCCGACATGTGGATACGCCACGACCTCTGGGTCCAGACCGAGTTCGACTCCGACGGCGACGGCAAACTGGATCGAGTACACGTCGGCGTAACGCGCCAGCGACAAACCGACACCGAAGGCCTCAAAGTCCACGTGATCTACGAAACCAGCCCCTACTACGCCGGCACCGCAAGCCCCGTCCACGACTACATGTGGGAAATGCGACAGGAACTTCAAGCCGAGCCCGCCAAACGCAGACAGGCCGAGCCCGTCAAACGCAGAGGCGAGCGCCCAATCATCTCCAAATCGCTCGTCAAGGACTGGGTCCCCCGAGGCTTTGCCGTCGTCCATTCCTCCTCGCCCGGAACCGGCCTCTCCCAGGGCTGTCCCACCGTCGGCGGCGAAAACGAATCCCTCGCCCCCAAAGCCGTCATCGACTGGCTAAACGGCCGAGCAAAAGGCTACACCACCCCCGACGGCGACACCGAGGTCGCCGCCTACTGGTCCACCGGCCGAGTCGGCATGACCGGAACCTCATACAACGGCACCCTCGCGCTCGCCGCCGCAACCACCGGCGTCCACGGCCTCGAAGCCATCATCCCCGTCGCACCCAACACCTCCTACTATCACTACTATCGCTCCAACGGCCTCGTCCGATCCCCCGGCGGATTCGTCGGAGAAGACATCGACGTCCTCTACGACTTCATCAACAGCGGCCCCGAAGAAAAACGCGCCTACTGCGACTGCCGGGTCCGCGACAAGGAGATGCTCGCAAACTTCGATCGCATCACCGGCGATTACAACGACTTCTGGGCAGGCCGCGACTACCTCAATCAACTCGACAACGTTCGAGCCGCCGTACTCATGTCGCACGGCTTCAACGACTGGAACGTCATGCCCGAGCACAGCTTCCGAATCTATCAGGCCCTCAAGGCCAAAAACCTCCCCCTGCGAATCTATTACCACCAGGCCGGCCACGGCGGACCCCCTCCGCTCAGCATGATGAACAGGTGGTTCACCCGATACCTGCACGGCGAACTGAACGGCGTCGACACCGAAGACCGAGCATGGATCGTGCGCGAAAAC
>JAWLHD010000455.1:0-3933 GCA_041690555.1 Anaerohalosphaeraceae bacterium | reverse complement strand
ACGACATTGTGGGCGGCCTTGAGGCTGTTGTCGTCGATCCCAATCCTTCGGGAGATCCGAACAATACGTCCATTGCGTTTTACGGCGCCGGGGACGATGCGATCATAGGAACCGGCTCGCTCGCTCTGAACGTCGGCAACAGCAGTGACATGACAGGTGGCTGGGTGGTCATTCCCGACAGCGGCGAGTTGTACAACTTCTATCCCCAGGGTATAACCGCCAACGCATGGGTGAAGACCACTGCAGGCGGCTATCAGGGCCTGATAGGCAAGAGAGTTGATACCGAGAACGCAGGCTTCAATCTGATGGCAACCAATAATTCCCCTCGGGCCGCCTTTGCGCTTCGCGGTTCGGGTACTGCAACTGACACCGTCATCAGTGTCAACGATGGCCAGTGGCACATGGTGACCGGCGTACTGAGAAACGTTGACGGTGCGGTTACCGTGGAGTTGTTTGTCGACGGCATCCGCAGGGGCACCGCAGGACCGTACACCAATGTCGCTCTCACTGAAAGTGATTTGTTCTTTGGCGCCAATCGTCTCAACGGCATGTCTCCGCTGACAGGCTATATTGACGATGTCAGGATTTACAACTACGCGCGGTCCTTGGAAGAGATTGCTGATGAATACAAGGCCGTGTACCCGGGCATTCTGTGCATAGATCCTGACTTCACCGGCCGCGAGTTTGATTTCAACGGCAACTGTGTCGTTGATCTGGCCGATTTCGCCGCAATGGCCGAAGCCTGGCTGGCCACCGGCTTATATTGACTGTTTGTTTCAGTGCTTTGTAATTGTCAAGGGATTGGCAGGCCCTGCATGCAGGGCCTGCCAACCCATTCTTCTTTACTTAAGCATTGGTTGGCGGCAGAACCATGAAAAACAGAATAGAGAGATTAGTTGTTCTCGTATTGCTGTGCGCGGCGCCTTTGAGTACGGCAGCACCTTTTCTTGACACTTTTGATACCGACACAAGCGCCAACTACATCGGAACGCGGACGTACGGCAGCGGCGCTGTTGGTTTCAATGTTTCCGGCGGCACATTGAATGTCACCACGGGCAGCAGCACGACCTACAGCGTGTTCCACAAGACAGCCAAGCTTGAGGTCGGCGAGGCGGCCAGTGTTGTTTCAGTAGCAAGCAACCCGCACGAATTGTATTTGACCGTGTCAACGATCTCAAGGAGTCCGAATACGGGAACTGAAAACGGAATTCGCTTCCACGTTGTTTCGCCGTCGAATATTAGGGCGCGAGTTTATAGAAACGGCGCTGAAACTTCTACAAACTACGGCGTTTATCCCACCGGCATAGACCTCGCCCTGCACATCTTCCGTGTTACGGAGACAATTTACAGCGTCGGCTATCATGATGGGTTCAACCTTGTGATCCTCGACGATTCTATTGAAATCCCGCAAACGGTCGGCGTGGCGGGTCTTTACGTGGGCGTCGAGGTATACGGCGGCACGAGAAGCTTCGACAATCTGCGAGTTGACGCGGGCCCGGTGTCGGCGACAATGGAGAAGCAACCGTACTTGATCTACCCCGGCCGTCCAACTGAAATGCAGATACTCTGGCAGTTGAGCGGAAGCCGCACATGCATCCTCGAATGGGGCAGAGATGCCGGGTTCGCCGACGGGCAGGTCATAACGACCGAGTACGGCACAGACCATCAGCATAGTCATAAGTTGACAGGACTGCAGCCGGGCTTCACATATTGGTATCGAGTGACGGTCGGCGCCGATGAATTCGAAGGTTCATTCCGTGTGGCCCCTCAGGACTTCGCCAGGAATGTAACGTTTTTTGTCTACGGCGGAACCCTGACAAACGCCGACGCGCACGAGAGAGTCTGTGAGGCCATTATTTCACAGTATACCGCTGATTCGCGCAGCCGAACGTTTCTGCTGCACGTGGGCGATTGGGTGAATCATGGCATGGATGAAGCCGATTGGAGCAATCAGTATTTTTCCAAAGAACATCCAGGTATCGGGCATTTGATAGCTTCGCTGCCTGTAATGGGCTGCATAGGCCGACACGAAACGTTGGGCGCCGGGCCCGATCTGCTGTTTCCAAAATATTGGCCCTACCCCTGGGCTGATGAAAACGACGGGCTGTATTATTCATTCGACTATGGTCCGGTTCACGTTGCCGTGCTGGATCAGTACACACACCAAACGCCTTATGGCTTCGGATCAGCGCAGATCGAGTGGCTGGAGAACGATTTGGCGGCGGCAGACAAAGACTGGAAAATTCTTATCGTCAACGCCGGCGGCTGGTCGGCCGGCCGCGACCCGACGAACAACTGGAGCACTGAGAACAAAGCCCAGGTCCAGCAATTGATCCAGCCGCTATGCCAAACATACGATGTGGATGTGGTCCTCGCCGGTCAATACGGTTATTATGCCAGATGTCTCGTCGATGGTGTGCACCATATTACTACCGGAGCAGGAGGCGCCCCTTTCCACTATCCGGGAGAAAGCTCGCAGGATGCCCCGTATCTGGTCACGGGTCCGATTCAGCAATACGAATTCTGCAAAATCGAAGTGCAAGGCAACAGGCTCTTTTTCGAAGCCATGCAGGCCGATGGAGGTGTAATTGATTCTTTTGTCGTTCAACGCGGACTTCCCGGCGACGCCAATCAGGACGGTTTCGTCAATTTGTTGGATCTCTCGGATTGTGCCTCGGCATGGTATGGCTTCGACTGGTCGGCTGATTTCGATGCGTCCAATCGTGTCGATGAGCAGGATTTGAGAATCCTTGCCGCCAACTACCTTGCACGTCCACAGGAACAGGATGCCGCTTTGATCGACATCACCGAGTTTATGGCGGACAACCAGGGAATCTTGTTGGACGAAGATGCAGACGCATCGGATTGGATCGAGGTATTCAACGGAGAAAATTGCCCGGTGAATCTTTTCAACTGGTACCTTACAAACGATCCGGAAGATCTGACCAAGTGGCGGTTCCCGTCCGTTGAGGTGCCGGCGAATGAATTCCTTGTGATTTTCGCCAGCGGCAAGGATCGCCGTACGGTGGGTGGACAACTGCATACAAACTTTACCTTGCCTGTAAGCAACGGCTACCTGGCACTGGTGAAGCCCGACGGCCAGACGATTGTCCGCCAATACCGCGACGGCACTTATCCCCAGCAAGAGACCAACGTTTCCTTCGGGCTTTGGATGGAAGACTGACGAGCAATGCATGTGTATTAAGCGGCGGCCTCCGAGCCAAGCCGCGCCGACTCAACAGAAAACGGGAGTATTGTTGTGAATAGAAGAGAGTTTCTTGGCACAAGTGTTGGATTTGCGGGGGCGGCCTTGCTGCCGGGTTACGTGAAAGCCAGGCGGGTTCTTCCGCTTCCGCCGGACTTCATGCCTGATCCGACCCCCGGCCGAATAAACAATCTGAAGCAGACGGTCCGTTTCGGACTCCTGACGGATCTGCACTACGCGGACATACCGGCCTCTGGCACACGCATTTACCGCGACAGCTACCAAAAGGCCATAGATTGTATTACCGTCTCCAACGAGCTAAAAGTCGATTTCGTCATTGAAACAGGCGATTTCAAGGACCAGGGCTCGGACGCGGCCGCCACGCTGTCATACCTGCAGACGATAGAAGCCGAGATTCAGAAATTCGATGGGCCGACCTACCATGTCCTGGGCAATCATGATGCGGATAATATTTCCAAGACCCAGTTCCTGGCCAAGGTCAGGAACACGGACATACCTCCTGACAAGAAGTTCTATTCTTTTGACAAAAATGGCGTGCACTTCGTCGTGCTTGATGCAAATTATCGAAGTGACGGTGCCGACTATGATAGCGGCAACTTCGACTGGACGGACGCTAATATTCCAAAAAACCAGCTTGACTGGATCGCCGCTGATCTGGCCTCGGCAAAAGGTCCTGCGATTGTATTCGTACATCAGTTGCTGGACGG
>JAWLHD010000454.1:0-3934 GCA_041690555.1 Anaerohalosphaeraceae bacterium | reverse complement strand
CGACGATGAGGGCTTCGTCCTGTGGGACTACAAGGCGTACCGTTACCGGGCGTCCCTGGGCGCGGGCTTGCTCGGCCTGCTGGTGTGTGGGGAATGTATCTGGTCGCCGATAGACGAAACCCTGCCTGGCGGAGGCGGCCTCTTCACGAAGAGCGGTCAGTTCGTCGGCGGTGTCGAAACAGTAGTATGCCTTGCCTTCGTCGAGCAGTTTTCGTATATAGCGGTCGTAGATGTCGGTTCGCTGGGACTGGAGATAGGGGCCATTGGGTCCGCCGACGTCTGGTCCTTCGTCCCAGTCGATGCCGAGCCAGCGGAGGTCGTCGATGACCTGCTGCATTGCGGTCGGGGTGTTGCGTTTGAGGTCGGTATCCTCAATGCGCAGTATGAACTTTCCGCCGGTGCGCCGGGCATAGAGCCAGTTGAAGAGTGCGGTTCGGGCTCCGCCGACGTGCAAATATCCGGTCGGGGAGGGTGCGAAACGAGTTACGATCATAAAACATCTCCGATGTCGGTACGAGCAAAGACGCCACTTTAAGCGGCGGGGTGGCGCATGTCAAGAATGACATGGGGCAAAACGGAAAGCCCCTTTAGAAAAATTATTATCTTCTCGCGCTGGCGAACGGCGGTTAGATTACCGTATATTTAATTTATTGCTGAAATCGATTAAGGGTGAAGGACATGGAGTCTGCTGAAGGCAAGAACAAGGTGAACAACAACAACGGCGGCGAGGGCGGCGCGAGCGAGCGGCTTGATTTTATTCGGGCGATCGTTGCCGATGACAATCGGACGGGCAAGTGGGGCGGTCGGGTTCATACGCGTTTTCCTCCGGAGCCGAACGGGTATCTTCATATCGGACACGCCAAGAGCATCTGCCTGAACTTCGGGATAGCGGCGGAGTTCGGGGGCAAGTGCAACCTGCGTTTCGACGACACGAACCCGTCGAAGGAAGAGCAGGAGTACGTGGATTCGATTATCGCCGACGTGCGGTGGCTGGGCTGGGACTGGGAGGACAGGCTTTATTTCGCGTCGGATTATTTCGGTCAGATGCATGATTACGCGATGGAACTGATCCAAGGGGGCAAGGCTTACGTTTGCGACCTGACGGCGGAGGAGACGCGGCAGTACCGCGGCAGTCTTACTCGGGCGGGCAAGGACAGTCCGTATCGCAATCGCAGCGTGGAGGAGAACCTCGACCTGTTTGCGCGGATGCGCAAGGGGGAGTTTCCAGACGGTTTGCGGACGCTGCGTGCGAAGATCGACATGGCGCACCCGAACCTGAATATGCGGGATCCCGTGATGTACCGGATTCTTCACGAGTCTCACCATCGGACGGGTGATTCGTGGTGCATATACCCGATGTACGACTGGGCGCACGGGCTTGAGGATTCGATAGAGCGTATTACGCATTCGATATGCACGCTGGAGTTTGAGAATCATCGGCCTCTGTATGACTGGTTCCTGGATGCGCTTGGATGTTATCATCCGCAGCAGATCGAGTTTGCGCGGCTGAACCTTACTTATACGGTGATGAGCAAGCGGAAGCTGCTTCGGCTGGTTCAGGAGGGGCACGTCAGCGGGTGGGACGATCCGCGTATGCCGACGATCTGCGGTCTTCGGCGGCGGGGGTACTCTCCGGCGGCGATTCGTCAGTTCTGCAGGGTGATCAGCGTCAACAAGTTCAACAGCACGGTTGATATCGCGCTGCTGGAGCATTGCCTGCGCGAGGATCTGAACAAGAGTTCGCCTCGGGTGATGGCGGTGCTTCGCCCGGTGAAGGTTGTGATCGACAACTATCCGGAGGGGCAGATCGAGGAGCTGGACGCCGTGAACAACCCGGAGGACGCGTCGGCGGGGACTCGCAAGGTTCCGTTCGGGCGGGAGCTTTATATCGAGCGCGAAGATTTCATGGAGGATCCGCCGAAGAAGTTTTTCCGGCTGTCACCGGGGCGGGAGGTTCGGCTGCGGTATGCGTATTTCGTAACTTGTACGAACGTCGTTAAAGACGCGGCGGGTGAGGTTGTTGAGATTCACTGCACTTACGATCCGGCGACTCGCGGTGGGGATGCGGCCGACGGTCGGAAGGTGAAGTCGACGCTGCACTGGGTTTCGGCGGAGCGGTCGCTGGAGGCTGAGGTTCGGCTTTACGGCAGTCTGTTTACGAAGGAGAACCCGGACGAGGCGGCGGAAGGGGAGGACTTCAGGGCGAATCTGAACGCGGAGTCGTTGGAGGTGCTGACGGGGTGCCGGGTGGAGCCTTCGTTGGGGGATGCCAAGGCGCTGGATCGTTTTCAGTTCGAGCGATTGGGGTACTTCTGCACGGACCCGGACACTGAGGCTCAGGGCCGGCTGGTTTTCAACCGGACTGTGGGGCTTCGCGATACGTGGGCTAAGATTCAGCAGGCAGGGCGGCAGCCGCATTCGCCGGGGTGATGCGACGGACGTTTGCGGTTGCCACCTTGCGCTGTTGCTGTTATGGTTGGCAGAATTCTATTTGCCTGGGGTCGTCGGGCAGCCATGCGGCCTTTGCGGGCGGCGCGGCGCCTTGCAATGCCTCCTGGCATGTCATACCCCACTGGTCAGCTATAATTACGAGTTCGGCCATGCCGATGGGCTGCATGGGGTCTTCGTTGAGGCTGATCATCGGGAAGACGTTCATCCATGCGGCGGCGATTTCGGCGAAGTCGGCCAGGTCGACGACGCAGTCGCTGTTGAGGTCGGCCGGGAGGACATCAAGCGGGACGTATTGGGCGGCGTAGGCCTTGTCGGTGTCGGGAACCGCCTGGAGAAGGGGATCGAGCCATGGGCCGCCGGGGAGGTCGTGGCCGTAGCGGTTGGTCCACTTGTTGAATTTCCAGTTGCCGTACTTCCGCTGTGCGCGGATGTCGATGAGGCCGAGTGTGTTGACGGGGTAGATGCGTCGGACCGAGCCGCGGGCGTCGCTTCGCATGTTCTTGTCGGGCGTTCCGATCACGAAGTAGGGCATGAACTTCTCCAGGGTGTCCGGCTCGCCGCCAGAGGGCGAGAGGGTGGCCATTTGCAACTGAATGTCGCAGAGGCGGAGTTGGGGATTGCGCGGGACGAAGTCGTACTGGAGTTCGAGGCGCAGGTTGGTGAGGTCGATGTGCTTGCCGGCGTTGTTGTGGACGGACATTGAGAATTCGAGGTCGGCCCAGGCGCTCGGTCGCGAGTAGAGCATCATCTCGGAGCTTGCGCTGCTGGACAGGAGGGACTTGAGGAGAGAAGCAGCGGCGGCGCTGGGTGCGATCTCGATTACGTCGGTATCGACGGGGAAGTATCGCGCGCCCCAGGTGATTGGGTTGGTGGTCTGGCGGTTGTAGTGGCGGAAGAGCCATGTCTGGCCGGCGGACATTAGGCGGGAGAGGCCGGAGTGCTCGATTCGGAGGTTGACGAAGGCGTTCTGCTCGTATGGGCCGCCTGCGGGTTCGGTGGCGATCTGGTAGACTTTGAAGTTTACGATTCGCACGTTCTCCTCGGCGGATGGGAAGATGCCGAGGTCCATGAGGTTGAGGCGGACGGTGCGGCCGGCGTTTATGTCGGCGATTTCTTCGGGGGTGAGATTGAAGCGCACCGGGGCGGAGAGCTCGGGGGGGTTGTTGTTGTACATGGTGAAGATTTCTTCGGCGACGGTTGCGAGTGCGTCCCTGTAGATGGCTTTGAGTGCGGCGAACTGGGCGGGGGGTATGACGGCGCCGCTGGATGCGGGTGCGGCGCTGTTGAGCAGCTCGTCCATTAGGGTGTTGAGATTGAGGGGCTGGGTGTAGGACTTGAGGAGGCGGTATTCGTAGGCTTTGGCCATGTAGTAGTGGTATTTCTGGAGGCGGTCGACGGCTCGGCGGTTGAGTGCGGCGACGTACATTGCGGCGCGCGGGTCGAGGGTCTGGACGGAGGCGAGGTCTTCGCGGAGGATGTCGAG
>JAWLHD010000453.1:0-3934 GCA_041690555.1 Anaerohalosphaeraceae bacterium | reverse complement strand
CGGTAGTGCCGCACTACCGTTCGCCAGCCGCAGTTCTTGCTGCTGAGAGAGCCGGCGTCGAAAAGCGCATTCTGCCCGCCCGGAAACTCGACAAGGACAGCCTGCCCGTGACCGACGGCAAGCGAGGTCATTTCAAGATCGCTGCGATGCGTCCTGCAATGTTTCATTGCGCAAAGGGGCATCAGAATCGCAACAACGGCCGATACGAAGAGTGCTCGCCTGTACAAAGGACGTTCAATGCGACTGAAGCGCAGCAGCAGCATAACAGCATAATAGCCCGCAACGTATAACCCGCTGACCCGGCCTATACGAACTTCCGACAGACCCACGCCGGCCAGGAACTTCACGGAGCCGACAAAGGCCTGCGCCAGCAGCGACAAAAGCAGCCCCAAAACGAGCGCAACCGTCGGCAGCAGCAGCGTCAGAATGATCTTGGCGAATCCCAATACCAGGATGAGCCAGACAACAGGAAGAACGAATACAGTCCAGATGCTCGCCAACGGCCCGATACTGCCGAAATGATAAAGAAGTATGCCCGAGCCGCCGAGCCATGCTGCAAGGCCTACGGCAAAAAGATCGACGGCATTAGTAAGAAGAAACGTTACCCACGTTGCGCCGGAATTCTTTAAACGGGGGTGCAGCGGGTCGGCTGTGCGGTCCAGGATCCAGTTGCAGAGAGGCCGATGAAACAGAATGATGCCGGTGACGGTGGCGTAGGAAAGTTGCCAGCCGGCGGTGAAGACGTCAGCGGGCCGCAGCAGCAGCCCCGCCATCGCAGCAATCGCCAGGGTATTCAGCGGATTCGGCCTGCGAGCAAATACGACCGACAAAAAGAAGACCCAGCATATAACCGCGGCTCGCAGCGTAGGCGCACGCACGGGCACAACGACCAGATACAAGGCGATCACCACTATGCATACGACCGCTCGCCATCTCTTCGGCAGTCCGCTCATCCGCAGCAAACGCCACGCTGTCATCGCAAGGATCCCCAGGTGCATGCCCGACAGGCTTATGAAATGAGCCAGGTTGGTCCTTTGAAATGCGTCGGCGGTTTCGATATCGATGCCGCTCCTTTGCCCCAGCAGCAGCGCCGTCAGCACAGGCGCCGCGTCGTGCTCTGCGAGTATCTCGTCAAGCAGCGCTCCATGGGTGCTGCTTCGCAGCCCTTCGACGGCAGCGGCAAACGAGCCCTTCGGCGCAGCGGCGATCAGCCGGAGCCCGTCGGCCGATTCAACCGACGCGACGACATGAATGTTCCTTCGCTGAAGCGACTTCCTGATGTCGAATTGGCCGGGATTGGCGGCCCTGCCAAACTCACTAAGCCAGCACTGAAGCTCAACATAATCGCCGGGCTCCAGGTTGGCGACTTCAGCGGGAGCCTGCACGAACACAATGCCCGACACGCCCACCCATTCGCCCGCCGACCTGACACTGCGGGCTTCCATGTTAAAGCGGCATGCCGGCGGACTCCAGTTGTAGCGGCCGAACTTCCAAAGGTCCTGATTTTCGCATGAGGGCTTGGTTCGAACGTGCCCGCGAACCGTCGCCAGTGTCCGGCCGTTGCGCACAAGATGACGGATGTCATCGCCGCGCGGCTGGTAATAAGCCTTCAGCCGAACCGTGCCCAGGCAAAACGCAGCAAGACACGCCGCAGCCGTCGCCGCATACAAACGCACCCGCTGATCCTGAGATCTCCACAGGGCTGCCAGCATTATTGCCGGCAAAGCCCCCGCAGCCAATTCGATCGGCACGGCAAGCATGTGCTCAGTAATTATCCCGCCAACGAATGCAACGGCCGGCAGGATCAGCGGGCAATACGCAAGCAGCCCCGCCACGCCCAAATTGCGCTCTGCAAGGCGGGCGTCCAGCAGTTTAAGTTGTCGCTGTACAGGGTCCACCAAAAAGACTCCGATGCCGCAGGGCTGTATCAGCCGAAATCGCCGCTTGCAGGCATTATATGACCTTTAAGGCCTCTGTTCAAGATGCCGTTGTTCGGGCTCTTATTCCGGAAAAAAGATTGTTGCGCAAACACATTCCCCTTCGTTTATAATAGAGCAGGGACAAACAGCCAAAATGAATGCTTGCAGGAGCGGATTTGCACAAGCGCCATCAAAGACTTATGGACCTCCTCGATGAATCGGGGGCAAGCCTTCACGTTCTTTTCATGCGGCTGACTCTGCGTGATGATATTGCAGAGGATTTGATGCAGGAACTCATGATCAAACTGAGCGCTTCGCCGCGATTCGAACGCGTGGAGAACTATCGATTCTACGCCCGAAAGGCCGCGATCAATCTCGCATTCGACTGGCGACGCAGGCAGAAGCGCCAAAACGTGCCACTGGAGATGCTCGCTCAGACTGCATGCAGTGAGGACACCCCGGCGGGGGAGTTGATTCGGCGCGAGGAACTCGAAGAGGTGCTCGAAGCCATCGGCCGCCTCGACAAGCCGGGCAGAGACGTCATCGTAATGCGATACATCGAGCAGCGGGCGTACGACGACATCGCACGAAGATTGGGCATGACATCCCACCACATCCGAGCACTGTGTCATCGGGCGCGCCAGCGCCTGAAAGACATACTTAGCAGAAGCAGCCTTGACAAATACGGAAGGGGGGACGGCGATGTCTGAATACAACGAACGAAGACTGCTTCGCCGATTGCAGGCATTGTCGCAGATTGAGCCCGCGCCGGAACTGACGCAGCGCGCGGTACGAAATGCGCAGGCGACGGTTGAGAAACTCGACAAGCATGCCCCGCCGAATGCGGGGTGGTGCGGCCTGGCTATGACGCCTCGCGGCCTGTCCGCGGCGGCGGCGGGCATAGTAATCCTGGTGCTGATCGGCGCCGCGGCGCTGATGTGGCGCGCGCACGTGCCGAGAACCTCCCCTCAAGCCGCACACGAATCCACACCCGAACCCAGCCAGGCTGCTTTGGAGACCACCTATGATGCTCAGGCTGCCGAGCCCCAGGCGCCGCCCGAGATCGAAAGAGAACTGAGGCACATATTGGCCCTGGCCCAGACCGGCGACATGCAGGGCCTTATGGATGTGCTCGACCAGGGAAGCTTCGCCGGCAAGCTGGTCGCCGCCAGCTACCTGACGGAGATCGGCGACCTAAGTGCGATCGCGCCCCTGGAAGAACTCAGTGCCCGGTGGTACGGCGACAACGAATTGAACCCGTTTGCAGCGGCTGTATCGCAGATCAGGCAGCGCCTTGAGAAGGATCACGATAGCACGCCCATCCCCGAACCGCAGACGGAACGCGGCGACACCGAACAACCGCATCTGGACCCTGTCGATTCGGCGCCCCGCGACCTGCCCGCCGCGGGCCAATTCAAGGAGATCGTGCAGGTTCACTGCATCCGGCAGCAGCGCACCGACGGCGCCGTTGTTCGCGCGCAAACGTGGATCAGGCTGCCGGACTGTTTGCGCGATGAGGATCCGGAAGCCCAGCGGATTATTATCGACAATGGCCTGCAAAGGCTCACTCTCGACACCTCACTGAGGCAGGCCCAATTCTCCGACACGTTTAAGGATGCTGAACCGCCTGGCGACCACTGGCTGTTCGGGCAAATCGAGGTGCTGCGCGGCCGTCGCATAGATGATGATATTGTGCTGACCATGATCGAAGAGGAAAGTACCGAAGACACCCTCGCTTTCTCGGTACAATCGTCCCAGGCCGAGGGCAAGGTCTGGATCGCCGCGGCGGGGATGCTGCCGCTTAGGGTGGAGGCCAGGCTGACCGGCGACCCGAACTCTCAGCACGAACAATCGGCCACAATAACGTTTGATTACCGCCCGATCCCCGATGAGGTATTTGCACTGAAGATTCCCAACGGTTACACCGAACTGCCGCCGAAAGAGGCTGGCGTGTTCAGCGGGCACGTCGTGGACCTGTCGGGCAATCCGCTCGCGGGCGCCGTAGTGCATGTCAA